>NZ_QWGT01000319.1 GCF_003576405.1 Clavibacter lycopersici | reverse complement strand
GGTCCCGCGCAGGTCGCGCTGGGCCTCGCCGCGGGGACCCTGCTCGGCGGCGTCGCGGCCACCGCCCTGCTCGTGGGAGGCGGCGCCCGCGCCTCGTCGGCTGTCCCGTTCGGCCCGTGGCTCGTGCTGGGCGCGCTCGTCGTGGCGTCGACCCCCGGTACGCTCGCGTGAGCGTGCGGACGACCCCGGCCGATGGTTGCCTGTACGCGAGGTCCCTCGTGCCCGGACAGGCGTACGGTGGAGGAAGTGTCCAAGACCCCGGCATCGACGTACTGACGAGCCAGAGGAGAAGAGACATGGCACAGAGATCGCTCACACTGCTGCAGGACGAGACCGGCGTGCTGCTGGCCGCCGCATCCCGGGCGGTGGTGTCGCTCTACCGGCCGCTGCTGCAGCCGCTCAACCTGACGCACCCGCAGTACCTGGTGCTGCTGGCCCTCGACGAGGAGGAGCCGCAGGCGGTCGTCGATCTGGCCGAGAAGCTGCACATCACCCCGGGCACGCTCTCGCCGCTGCTCAAGCGCCTCGAGGTGTTCGGCTACGTCACGCGCTTCCGCGACACCACGGACGAGCGCCGTCTCTCGGTGGGCCTCACGGACGGCGGGCGCGAGATGCTCCCCGTCATCTGGCGCGTCGGCGACCAGGTGCGTCGCGACATCGCCGGCGAGGACTCCGTCGACTCCCCGCTCCGCGACCTCCTGCAGGACGTGCTCGACCGCGCCACCGCGCAGGAGCAGGCCGCCGGGCAGGACGAAGAGACGCCCGATCACGACTGACCCGCATCGAGCGTCCGGCTCTCGCGGCTACTGCACGCCCGAGGTCAGGCGAGCGAGGTTGTCGAGCACCGTGCTGGTGCGGGTGCGGCGGCTCCACTCCTCGAGCGTCAGCTCGCGGCTGCGCTGCCGGTAGCCGTCCTCGATCCGGCGCATCTCCGTCACGAAGCCGGGGCCGCGCACCATCAGCGAGACCTCCATGTTGAGGCTGAACGACCGCATGTCCATGTTGCTCGACCCGATCACGGCCACGTCGTCGTCGATCGTGAAGTGCTTGCTGTGCAGGATGTACGGCGCCCGGTACATCCAGATCCGCACGCCCGCCTTCAGCAGCTCCTCGTAGTAGGAGCGCTGCGCGTGGTAGACGACGGGCTGGTCGCCGATCTCGCTCACGAACAGCTCGACGGACAGCCCGCGCTGCACGGCCGTGGTGATCGCGTACCGCATGGAGTCGTCCGGCACGAAGTACGGCGACGTGATGACGATGCGCTCCTGCGCGTAGTAGAGCAGCGCGTTGAACAGCCGGAGGTTGTTCTCGCCGGGGAACCCGGGGCCGGACGGCACGACCTGGCAGTCGAGCTCGTCGTCGTCGGTCGCCGCGATCTCGATGGGCTCGGTCTCGCGCACGAGCAGCTGGTCGGTCTCGGCGTACCAGTCGGTGATGAAGATCGCGTTGAGGCCGCTCACGATGGGGCCCTCGAGCCGCGTCATGAGGTCCTGCCACTTGAGGCCGCGCTTGCGGTTGACGACCTTGTTGTAGCTGCGGTGCACCATGTTCTGGGATCCCATGAACCCCACGCGCCCGTCGACCACGAGCACCTTCCGGTGGTTGCGGAGGTCGGGCCGCTGGTAGCGCCCGCGCAGCGGCTGGACGGGGAGCATCAGGTGCCAGTCGGCGCCGATGGCCGTGAGCTTCCGCGTGGTGCGCTTGTAGCCGGGCGCGCGCAGCGACGCGATGTGGTCGAGCAGCACGCGCACGGTCACGCCGCGCTCGACGGCCCGCTCCATGGCGTCGAAGAAGGGGGCGCTCGTCACGTCCCACGCGAGGATGTAGAACTCGACGTGCACGTAGCGCGTCGCCTTCTCCACCTCGGCGGTCATGGCGGCGATGGACTCGTCGTAGTGGCTGTAGAGCTTCGCCCGGTTGCCGCCCACGAGCGGCATGGAGCCCAGCGTGCGGTTGAGCTCGACGACCGAGTCGAGCCAGCTCGGCCACGAGTGCTCGCGCGTGACGCGCTCGATGCCCTCGGTCGACTCGATGATGAAGCGGTTGATCTCCTCCTGCTTCTCGCGCCGCCGCTTCGGCAGCCGGGTCGAGCCGATGAGCAGGAACAGGAGGATGCCGATGTACGGCAGGAAGAAGATCGCCATGAGCCACGCCATGGCGGTCGACGGCCGGCGGTTCCGGGGGATGACCAGCAGGGCGACGATCCGGACGATGAGGTCGATGACGACCGCGAGACCCGCGAGGACGAGGGTGGTCATCGAGGGGTCCATCAGGCGGAGTCTATCCGGCGGGACCCCGGGATCGACGGGCCGGGATGCCCGCCGGACAGGCACCAGGGCGCCAGGGCGGCGCCTGCGGGATCAGCGGAAGTTGACGAACTGCAGGTCGAGGTCGACGTCCGCGCCCTTGAGCAGCGCGATGGTCTGCTGCAGGTCGTCGCGGCTCTTGCTCGAGACGCGGAGCTCGTCGCCCTCGACG
>NZ_QWGT01000318.1 GCF_003576405.1 Clavibacter lycopersici | reverse complement strand
GGGTGCGCCTGTACGAGTCGCTCCGCACCGCCCACCTCGAGCGCGCCCACGAGCTGGCGCCCGCGAGCATCCTGTACCGGGTCACGCGCTACGACTTCGACGACCGGCTGGCCGAGGGGCTGGACCTGGTCCGGGCCGGACGCCTCCGGGCGGGCCTCGTGATCCTCCGCTCGAACGTGCGGACGCTCGAGGTCAACGAGCCGCTCATGCTCTCCAGCCTGCCCGCGACGGCCGTGGCTCTGGCCGCGCTCCGCCTGCGGGAGCTGCGCGGTGGGGCGCGCGCCGAGGTCGTCACCTACGCCATCGGCAACGCCGACCCCTTCGCCGCGCCCGGATCCGGCCGGCTGCGCCGCCGCGTGCGCCGCGCCGCCGAGCGCGGGCTCGCGCACGCCGTCATGCGCCGCGTCGACCGCATCGTCTACGGCACCGACGGTGCGCGTGACACCTACCTGTCCGTCCTCGGCGGCGCCCGCCCGGGCGCGGTCACCGAGCTCGTTCCCGCCCTGCCCGCCCGCCACGACGCGCGCCCGGTCGAGCCGGTCGCCCAGAGCGCCCTCTTCGTCGGCGCGCTGAGCGAGCGCAAGGGGATCCGCGTGCTCCTCGCCGCCTGGCCCGCCGTGCGCGCCGCGCGCCCCGACGCGACGCTGCGGATCCTCGGCAAGGGCCCGCTGGAGGCGGAGGTCCGCGATGCCGCGGCCGCCGACCCGAGCATCACGGTGGAGATCGACCCCGCCCGCGACCGCATCCACGACGCGATGCACGCCGCGTCCGTGCTCGCGCTCCCCTCCCAGCCCAGCCCGACCTGGCGCGAGCAGGTCGGCCTGCCCATCGTCGAGGCGCTGTCGCACGGCTGCACGATCGTCACGACGACCGAGACCGGGCTCGCCGACTGGCTGCGCGAACGCGGTCACGGCGTCACCGCCCACCCCGGTTCCGTCGACGAGCTGACGGCCGTCCTCGGCGCGGCCCTCGACCGGCCGGTCGACCCCGCCGACGTCCTCGCCGCGCTCCCCGCGCGCGACGGACGCCTCGCGGCGGACGACGTGCTGTTCGCGAGCTCCGAGCCCGTCGTCACGCCACGCGCCGCGGAGCCCGCGTGAGCCCCGCGCGCGGCACCGGCCGCCGCGTATCCTCGCTCGCCTCCGCCGTGGGATCCACCGCCGCCGTGAAGGTCGGCGTGATGGCGCTGTCCGGCGTCCTCGGGATCCTCACGAGCCGCATGATCATCCAGAGCTTCGGCACCGACGCCTACGCGCAGTACGGCCTGCTGAGCACCTTCCCCACGCTGCTGCCCTTCGCCGACCTCGGCATCGCGGCCGTCGTGATCAACGCGGTGGCGGGCTCGAGCTCGCCGCGCACCGACGACCAGGTGAAGCGCGCCATCGTCACGGCGTTCCGCATCCTGCTCGTCTCGGGCGGCATCATCGCGCTCGTCTCCCTCGCGATCACGCTGCTCGGCTGGTGGCCGGCTCTGCTCGGCGAGGGCCTCATGTCGGGCGGCGGCGAGATCGCGGCGTTCCTGTGCCTCGCGGTGTTCGGGCTCGTGATCCCGCTCACGGTGGGCCAGCGGATCCTCGTCGGCCTCAAGATGACGAACGTGCAGGTCGCGAGCCAGGCGGTCGTCGCGCCCGTGATGATCCTCGTCATCGGCGCCTTCGTCGTGCTGGCGGTCCCCGCGGGCACGTACCTCGCGGTCGTGTCGTACGGCGCCAACGCGCTCGTGTCGGTGATCTGCCTCGTGGTCGCCGCCCGCGCGCTCCGCCCCCAGCTCGGCGCGGCCGTGCGCGCGATCCCGCGCATCCGCAGCTACCCGGGCGTCCCCGCGATCGGCCTCGCCTGGCCGATGCTCGTGCAGATGGTCGCGCTCCCCATCGCCATGCAGACGGGCCGCCTCCTCCTCAGCCACCTCGCCGGACCCGACGAGCTCGCGCAGTACAACCTCGCGTCGCAGCTGTTCGGCATCGTGCTGCAGACGATCGCGGCGGCGGGCCTCGCGCTCTGGCCGATCTACGCGAGCGCCCGGTCGGCGTCGCGCGTCGAGTCGCCGGCCGCGCCCACGCTGTGGTTCCTGCTGGGCGGGCTGCTGCTCGGCGGGGCGCTCGCGGGCGCCTCCCCGTGGATCGCGGTCTTCGTCTCGGGCGGCGCCATCACCCTGCCGGTGACGCTCGTCGTCGCGTTCGTCGTGTTCGTGGCCCTGCAGGCGGCCAAGTACCCGGCCGGGATGTACATGACGGACAAGCGCGGACTCGTGTTCCAGGTGGTCCCGGTGCTCGTCATGGTGCCGCTCAACCTCGGGCTGTCGTGGTGGTTCATCGGCATGGTCGGCGCGGCCGGGCCCGTCATCGGATCCTCCATCGCGGTCGCGCTCTGCCAGGTGATCCCCAACCTCGTGTACGTCTCGCGTGACCTCCGGCGTCGCCGCGCGGAGCTCGCGGCGTCCGCCCCGCCGCCCGGCGACGACGACCGCCCGGTGCCGGGCGCGGATCCCCACGACGGCACGGA
>NZ_QWGT01000317.1 GCF_003576405.1 Clavibacter lycopersici | reverse complement strand
AGCCGCCGCGGGCGGAGAGCGCAGCCGCCCCGGGCGGAGAGCGCAGCCGCCGCGGGCGCTTCCGACGGCCGACGGACGCACGAGGGCCCGGGGAGCAGACGCTCCCCGGGCCCTCGTGTCGCCGCCCGTCGAGACGGGCGGCCGTGGCGACTACTCGGAGTCGGCGGCCTTCTCGGCGGCCTTCTTCTTCGCGGGCGCCTTCTTCTTCGGCTTCTCGGCGGGCGCCTCCTCGGCGACGGCGTCCTCGGCGGGCGCGTCCGCGACGACGGCCTCGGCGTCCGCGTCGGCGGGCTCCGCGTCGACGGCGTCCGCGTCGCGCACGACGGGCTGCGTGAACTCGGTGACGTCGACGACCTTGCCGTCGGCGTCCACGACCTTCGCCTTGTCGAGCACGACCGCGAGGGCCTTGTTGCGGGCGACCTCGCCGACCATGGCGGGGATCTGGTTGTTCTGCTGCAGCACCTGGACGAACTCGTTCGGCTCCATGTTGTACTGCTGCGCGCCCTGGATGAGGTACTGGGTCAGCTCGTCCTGGCTGACCTTCAGCTCCTCCTTCTCGGCGATGACGTCGAGGAGCAGCTGCTGGCGGAACGCCTTCTCGCTGGACTCCTTGACCTCGGCGCGGTGGACGTCGTCCTCGAGGCGGTTCTCGTTCTCGAGGTGACGGTGCACCTCGTCCTCGACGAGCTTCTCGGGGACGGGGATCTCGACGCCCTCGAGCAGCTTGTCCACGATCTGGTCGCGCGCCTGGGTGACCTGGCCGAAGACCTTGGACTTGCCGACCTGGACCTTGAGGTCCGCGCGCAGCTCGTCGATGGTGTCGAACTCGCTGGCGATCTGCGCGAAGTCGTCGTCGGCCTCGGGCAGCTCGCGCTCCTTGACGGACTGGACGGTGACGGCGATCTCGGCCGTCTCGCCCTCGTTGTCGCCGCCGAGCAGCTTCGACTCGAAGGTGGTGCTCTCGCCGGCGGTGAGGGACTCGAGCGCCTCGTCGATGCCGTCGATGAGGTCGCCGGAGCCGAGCTCGTAGGAGATGCCGCTCGCGGTGTCGACGGCGTTGCCGGCGATGGTGGCGGTGAGGTCGATCTGGACGAAGTCGCCCGTCTTGGCGGGGCGGTCGACCGTGATCAGCGTGCCGAAGCGGCTGCGCAGGTTGTCGAGCTCGGTGCCGACCTCGTCGTCGGTGACCTCGACGGAGTCCACGGTGAGCTCGAGGCCCTCGTACGCGGGCAGGTCGAAGTCGGGGCGGACGTCGACCTCGATCTCGAGGAGCAGGTCGCCGGTGAGGTCCTTGCCGGGCCACTCCTTGACGTCGGCCTCGGGACGGCCGAGGGGACGGATGTCCGTCTCCTTGACGGCGGCCTGGTAGAAGCCGTCCATGCCGTCGTTCACGGCGTGCTCCAGCACGGCCTCGCGGCCGACGCGCTGGTCGATGATGGGCGGCGGCACCTTGCCCTTGCGGAAGCCGGGGATGGCGACCTGCTCGGCGATGTGGCCGTAAGCGTGGTCGATGTGCGGCTTCAGGTCTTCGGGGGTGGCAGAGATCGCGAGCTTGACGCGCGTGGGGCTCAGCTTTTCGACCGTGGTCTTCACGTGTGGAGTTCTCCTGTAATCGCGGTACGCGCCTCGGCTGAGACGGCATTTCGTCGTCGGGGATGTGGTCGGGGCGACAGGACTCGAACCTGCGGTCTTCCGCTCCCAAAGCGGACGCGCTAGCCACTACGCTACGCCCCGGCTGCCACGCATTCCCTCGGTCGAGGCGGGCGCCGTGCCCCTCTTCGTGCAGGCGCGCGGAAGCCGATCCGACCGTGGCACAGCCTATCCGACTCGTGCCGCGCGCTGGTCACCGGCGACGGGAGCCTGCGCTACGCTGGATCCCGCGCATCCGGCGCACGGCCCCTCGGGGGCGGCGCTTCCGGCATCGCGGGGATGTAGCTCAATGGTAGAGCCTCAGTCTTCCAAACTGATCACGCGGGTTCGATTCCCGTCATCCCCTCCACCGCGGTTCCACCGCCTCTCCCGCCGCCCCCTCCCCAGGCTCGTCGCCGCTTCGCGCATCCCCCGTTCGGGGCGAGACGCGCTGCCCGGCCCGTCGGCCCGATAGCGTCCTGGACCGTGGACAGCCGGGGAGCTTCCGCGACGGGCGAGCTCGGGGGGCTGCATGGTCGAGGACGACGCACGGGGACCGCGGATCGGGGCGCAGCCCTGGGCCGCACGACCTGAGGACCTCCTGCGCACGGACCTGTGCCCTGCGTGCTCGGCGCCCCTCGGCGCGCTCCTGTGCGGCCGGTGCGGGCTCGACGTCCGGGCGCCCGAGGCAGCCGCCGTGCTCGAGGCGTCGCGCCGGATCGTGGACTCGATCGCGGAGCGCGAGCGCCTCCTCGAGGCGATGCGCAGGTGGAGCGATGCGGCCGCGCGCGATCGCATTGCTTCGGCTGCGGCTTCCGCCGTGCCCGTGACCGCCGCTGCGCCCGTCACCGGCGCGCCGGTCGAGGCGCCCGGCACGGTCGCGTCCGCCGGGTCGGGGCC
>NZ_QWGT01000316.1 GCF_003576405.1 Clavibacter lycopersici | reverse complement strand
GGCGCCCACCTCCTCCGGCTCCCCGCCTCCCGGGCGCGCGCCGTCCCGGGGTCCGACCTCCGCCGGCCGCACCCGGCTGAGCGCCACGACGGACGCGGACACCCCGGCCAGCACGCCCGCGACGAGCGCCATCCACGCGGCGATCTCGAACGGGACGCCGACCTGCGCCGGGTCGAGGAAGAAGTACGGGTACCAGCCGACGCGCGGACCGCGGACCTCCGTGAACGCGCACCAGGCAACGGGGAAGAGCATCGCCCAGCCCACGGCCTTCCACGTGACGCGCGGCCGACCGGGCGCGAGGGTCCAGTCGAGGAGCGCGTACGCGGGGATCACGAAGTGCAGCAGCCGGCTCGACCACGGCACCTCGACGTAGTAGGCCTGCGAGCTGGACTCGAGCACGATGAGGCCGAAGACCACGCCCGACACCACGACGTAGCTGAGGACGACCGCGCGCACGGCGGCCATGAGCGCCGGCTCGACGCCTCCGCGGAGCGCGTGCACGCCGGACGCGGCGAGCACGACGACGCCGGCCATCGCGCTCTGCGTCGTGAAGTAGCTGAACCAGTTCTCGGCCGCGAACGTCGTGAAGCCCTGCACGTAGTCGAAGTCCGCGACCAGGGCGACGACCACGACGATCGCGGCGATGAGGCGCACGCCGCCGAGGATCCTCTGCACGTGACTCCGATCGCGACCGACTCCGGGCAGGTCCGCCGCGTCCAGTCTACGAACGAGGTCTCACGATCGGCTCCGCGCCCTCGCGCGTCGCGAGCCGGAGCGGCAGGATGACGGCCATGAGCCCTTCATCGCGATCCACCAGCCAGCAGGTGCAGTTCGGGTCCTTCGGCGGCGTCGACGTCCTCGAGGTCGTCGACGTCCCGCGTCCCTCGCCCGGCCCCGGCGAGGTGCTCGTCGAGGTCTTCGCGGCGGGCATCAACCACATCGAGGCGTACATCCGGCAGGGGCGCTTCCCCGACGAGGTGCCGACGTCCTTCCCCAACGGCCAGGGCAGCGACTTCGCCGGCTGCATCGCCGCGGTCGGCGAGGGCGTCACCCGGTTCAGGAAGGGCCAGGACGTCCTCGGCCACACCGTGATGGCGGCGCACGCGACGCACGTGGTCGTGCCAGCGGGCAACGTCGTCCTGAAGCCCGCCGCGCTCCCGTGGGAGATCGCCGGGGGCCTCTTCCTCGCGGGCCTCGTGGCCCACGACGTGCTGCACGCCGTGACGGTCGGCGAGGGCGACACCCTCGTGGTCACCGCGGCGGCCGGCGGCGTCGGCAGCATCGAGGCGCAGCTCGCCATGCGGCGCGGCGCCCGCGTCATCGGCACGTGCGGCGAGCGGAACTTCGACTACCTGCGCCAGATCGGCGTCACCCCGGTCGTCTACGGCGACGGCCTGGCCGACCGGATCCGCGCTGCCGCGCCGAACGGCGTGCAGGGCTTCGTCGACAACTTCGGCGGCGGCGAGCAGGTGGCCGAGGAGCTCGGGGTGGCGGGGAAGCGCTTCAGCTCGAGCGACGACCGCCGGGAGATCGAGCTCGAGGCCGTCCTGCCGCCCGTGGAGGAGGACGACGTGCACCGCTCCCGCACGCTCGCGACGGTCGCGGAGCTCGCCGCCAAGCGCGAGGTCGACGTGCTCGTCTCAGGCTTCTACCCGCTGGCCGAGGTCCAGGAGGCGTTCGACGACCTCGAGCGCCGACACGCGCGCGGCAAGATCGTGCTCGGCATGCGGCCCGTGCACTACCCGGGCGACCGGCGCAGCACGGCGAAGGCGCGCGACGTGGCGGAGGGGCGGGCCTGACGCGGGTCGGCTGACGCGCGTCAGGTGATGCTCGTCTGGGTCAGTGCGCGACGACCTCGACGACCTCGGCGGGCTCCGGCTCGGCCGGGGCCTCGATGTGCGCCTCGCGCCAGCGCAGCAGGTCGCGCACCGCGGGCGACTCGTCGCACTCGAGCATCGCGACCGCGGCGCGCGGCGTCGCGTCGTTGACCGCCAGCCAGGAGCGGACGCGCTCCGAGGTGTCGCCCACGAGCATCGTGAGCACGGCGGCCGGCGCGGCGGAGTTCCGGGCGAGACATGCACGGACGCCCTCGTCGGCGTCGCGCGCGAGCGCACGCTGCACGTCGATCGGCGCGTGCAGGCTGCTCGCGACGCTCTCCCGCACCTTGGGGTCGCGGTGCTCGGCGAGCAGGCGCAGACGGCGGATCTTGCTGGGCGTGACCTCGGGCGCGGGATGCAGCGCGGCCGCCTGCTCCGCGGTGAGGACGGCGGGCGCGGTCCGGTGCAGGGCCTCGAGCTGCGCGGCGGTGGTGAACCTGATGCACGACATGCCCCGACGCTATCGAAGGTGCCCGTGAGATGGTGGATCCATGACCGCCGTGCGCCCGCCCGAGCCCCCGCGCGGGGCGCATCGCGACAGCGGAGACGCGTGGGTCGAGGGCCCCGACGGCCAGCGGTTCTGGGGCGCGTACGGCGCGGCCGGCCTCCTCGTGCACGACCCGGACCGCGGCGTGCTGCTGCAGCACCGCGTCGCGTGGAGCCACCACGGCGGCACGTGGGGG
>NZ_QWGT01000315.1 GCF_003576405.1 Clavibacter lycopersici | reverse complement strand
GCGCCCTTGAGCAGCGCGATGGTCTGCTGCAGGTCGTCGCGGCTCTTGCTCGAGACGCGGAGCTCGTCGCCCTCGACGCGGCTCTTGATGCCCTTCGGGCCCTCGTCGCGGATGATCTTGCCGAGCTTCTTCGCGTTCGCCTGGTCGATGCCCTGCTTGAGGGTGACCTCGATGCGGTACTCCTTGCCGGAGGCGAAGGGCTCGCCCTCCTCGAGGCTCTTGAGGCCGATGCCGCGCTTGATCATCTTCGACTGCAGCACGTCGAGGATCGCCTTCACGCGCTCCTCGCTGGAGGCCTTCATGAGGATGGTGTCGCCGCTCCACTCGATGGAGGCGCCCACGTTCTTGAAGTCGTAGCGCTGCTCCACCTCCTTCTGGGTCTGGTGGACGGCGTTGTCCGCCTCCATGCGGTCGACCTTGCTGACGACGTCGAACGAGGAATCTGCCATGCCCACCATGTTAAGGGAGGCGCCGGTGGCACCCGATCCGGCGTGGGCGACGATTTCGGTTCGCGGGTCGGCGACCGCTATCATCGACGAGCGTCTCCGGTCCGTGATCACACAGGTCGGGTGCGCATGGCGAGTTACCCTAGCGGCCAAAGGGATCTGACTGTAAATCAGACGGCTCAGCCTTCGGGGGTTCGAATCCCTCACTCGCCACCGCACGGAACGGCCCCGCTCGCACGGGGCCGTTCGTCTGCCCCGCCGCATCCGTCGGGGCCCGCCCGCGCCGGCAGAGTCGCCCGCGCGCCCGACGACCTGGATCCACCACCGATGTTCCCCGCCGCTCCCGGCCCACGCACGCGCGCCCTCGGCACGTCCGGCGTCGTCGTCTCCACCCTCGGCCTCGGCACGAGCGGCTTCGGCTGGACCGCCGACCGCGACGAGGCGTGGTCGATCCTCGACGCCTACCGCGAGGAGGGCGGCACGTTCGTCGACACCGCGTCCTCCTACTCGCAGTGGGTGCCCGGTCACGCGGGCGGCGAGTCCGAGGAGATCATCGGCGGCTGGCTGGCCGCGCGCGGCTGCCGCGACGACGTCGTGGTGGGCACCAAGGTCGGCAAGAGCCGCGACGCCCCCGGCACGTCGGCCGACTCCATCCGCCGCGGCGTCGACGCCTCGCTCCGACGCCTCGGCACGACGCACGTCGACATCGTGCACGCCCACCTCGACGACACCCGCACCCCGCTCGAGGAGACCGTCGCCGCGCTGTCCGACCTCGTGAAGGAGGGCAAGGCTCGCCTCGTCGGCGTCTCCGGGTTCCGGCCCGAGCGGATCGAGCAGGCGCTCGCGCTCGCGCACGGATCCGGCGCGGTGCCCGTGGGCGTGGTGCAGGAGGAGTACAGCCTGCTGGCGCGCGACCACGCGGAGGGGCGGCTGCAGGCGGTCGTCCGGCAGGAGGGCCTGGGGCTCGTCGCGCACAGCGTGCTCGCCAAGGGCTTCCTCACCGGCAAGTACCTGCCCGGCGCGCCCGCCGTGCCGTCGGCCCGCGCGCTCGACGCCGAGCAGTACATGTCGCCCGGCGGGCACGCGACGGTGCGGGCCGCCGAGGAGGTCGCGCGGATGCGCGGCGTCACGGTCGCCGAGGTCGCCATCGCGTGGGTGCTCGGACGGCGCGGGGTCGCGAGCGCGCTCGTGGGTGCGCGGACGGCCCGGCAGATCCGGCAGCTGATGCCCGCCGCGCAGCTCGTGCTCGACGACGACGAGGTGTCCCGGCTCGCCTCCGCCGCGGCCCGGGCGACGCGCGACGAGAGCGCCTGAGCCGAGCGGCGCTGGCGAGCGCCGCGGGGCAGCCGCCGCCCGCGCCCGTATCCTGGGCGGACCGCCGCCCGAGCCGCCCGAGCCTCCCGAGGAGATCCGCCCGTGTCCCGTCCCTGGCCCGAGGGCTCCTACATCGCCGCCCTCCTCGTCATGACCACCGCGACCGGCGCCATCGACGGCGTGAGCTACCTCGCGCTCGACCGCGTGTTCACCGGCAACATGACCGGCAACGTGCTCTTCATCGGCTTCGGCCTCGTGGGCGTGGCCGACATCCCCGTGCTCAACAACCTCGTGGCGCTCGTGGCCTTCATGCTCGGCGCGGTGATCGCGTCGCGCATCACCCGGCGCGCGCCCACCGACGTGCACCTGCCGCGCTCCTCCGTCTGGATCCTCGTCACCGGCACCCTGCTCACCCTCGCGCTCGCCGTGGTCTGGCTCGCGGTCGGGACGCTCGAGACCGGGATCATGATCGCCATCACGGGCTTCCTCGCCCTGCTGCTCGGCGCGCAGGCCGCCGCCGTGAAGAGCATCGGCCTGCGCGACCTGTCGACCGTGGTCGTGACCATGACGATGGTGAACCTCTCCTCCGACAGCCGCGTCGCGGGCGGGACCGGTGCCGCGTGGGCCCGCCGGATCGGCGCGATCGTGTGCATGGGGCTCGGCGCGCTGGTCGCGGCGCTCATCACGACGCACGTCGGCGGCGCCTGGGCGCTGCTCGCGGCGGGCGGGCTGATGGTGCTGGGCGTGGGCCTCCTGTGGAACGCGCGCCGGATCGAGCGGGGGCACCTCCGCGAGGCCGCCCCGGCCGCCGCCTCC
>NZ_QWGT01000314.1 GCF_003576405.1 Clavibacter lycopersici | reverse complement strand
CGTCGCGATGGGCGAGGAGCGCCGCCCGGAGGGCGCCCGCCGTGCGCCGGACGCGCCCCCGCCACTCCCCGGGCGGGTGCTCGTCGTCGGTCGGGGTCGCGGCCTCCGCGACGATGCGGTCCGCCACCTCCGCCAGGAGGCTCTGCTTGTCCGGGAAGTGCCAGTAGAGGGCGCTCGGCTGGACGTCGAGCGCGGCACCGAGGCGGCGCATCGTGAAGTCCGGGAGACCGTGCTCGTCGAGGATCCGCAGGGCGGTGCGGGCGACGTCGTCACGGGTGTGCCGCCCCGTCGCCTGCGCCCGCGCCATGCCCGCCACTATAGTGAACGCCGTTCAGGTGAACGCCGTTCAGGCCGACGCCCGCCGCATCCCGCCGAAGGAAGCCCATGACGCCCTCCCACCCCACGCCCGCCCGCGCCGAGCGTCGCGGGGGACTCGACGCCACCGACCTCGCCCGGGTCGCCGTGCTCGCGGCGGTCGTCGCGGTGCTCGGCCTCCCCGGCAGCATCAGCGTGCTGGGCGGCGTGCCGATCACGGCGCAGACGCTCGGCGTGATGCTCGCGGGCGCCGTCCTCGGGCCGCGGCTCGGCGCGCTCGCCCTCGCGGTCCTCCTCGCCCTCGTCGCCGTGGGGCTGCCGTTGCTCGCCGGGGGCACGGGCGGTCTCGGCGTCTTCCTCGGTCCCACCGCGGGCTACCTGGTCGGGTGGATCGCCGGCGCCGCCGTCGTCGGGCTCATCGTCCACCTCGGCGGCAGGCGGCCCACCGCGCCGCGCACCGCGGTCGCGATGCTCATCGGCGGGATCCTCGTCATCTACGCGGTCGGGATCCCCGTGCAGAGCCTCGTCACGCGCCTGCCGCTCACCGAGACCGTGATCACCAGCCTCGTCTTCCTCCCGGGCGACCTCGTCAAGGCGGCCATCGCCACCGGCATCGTCATGACGCTGGTCCGCGGCTACCCGCGCGCCTTCCGCCGCGCGTCCGGCTGGACCACCGTCCCGCAGGACACCGGCGCGGCGACCGCCCGGTGACCGCGACCGACGGGACGCCTCCCGCCCCGCTCCACCTCGAGGGCGTGGGCGTCCGCCTCGGCGACGTCGACGCGCTCCGCGACGTCACGCTCGACATGGACGCGCGCACGATCGCCGTCGTGGGGGAGAACGGATCAGGCAAGAGCACCTTCGCCCGGCTGATCGGCGGCCTGGTCTCGCGGACGACGGGGGAGCTGCGCGTGCTGGGCGTCGACCCGGACCGAGGATCCCGCGAGCTGCGGCGACGGGTGGCCCTGGTGTTCAGCAACCCGGACGCGCAGATCGTCATGCCCACGGTGGCGGAGGACGTCGCCTTCTCGCTGCGGGGGGATCGCCTGCCGCGTGCCGAGTCGGAGGCGCGCGTCGCCGAGGCCCTCCGTCGGCTCGGCATCGAGGACCTCGCCGACCGCTCCTCGCACGAGCTGTCCGGCGGCCAGAAGCAGCTGCTCGCGCTGGCGGGGGCGTTCGTCCGCCGACCCGAGCTCGTGATCGCCGACGAGCCGACTGCCTACCTCGACGCCCGCAACGCCCGCCGGGTCGCGGACCACCTGTTCGAGGAGGGGCACCGCCTCGTGCTCGTGACCCACGACCTCGCCGCCGCGGCCCGATGCGACGCCGCGATCCTGTTCGCCGGGGGCCGGCTCGTCCGCACGGGCTCGCCCGCCGCCGTCATCGCCGAGTACGAGGCCATGCTCGCGTGACGCCGACGCCGACGCCGACACCCGCCCGACCTCCCGGACGCCTCGAGCGCATGCCCGCCGGCCCCGAGCTGATCCTGCTCATGGTCGTGGTGCTCGGTGTCTCGCTCCTGCCCTCCACGTGGTGGGCGGCGGGCACCGCGGCGGCCGTGGCCGTCATGGCCTACGCGGCCGCGCAGCTGGGGGACGGGCTCCTGGGCCTGAAGCGGCTCGGCGGCCAGGTGCGGGCCGTGCGCTGGGTGATGCTGTTCACGCTCGTCAGCCAGCTCGTCCTCCTGGGGCCGGAGCCCGCGGTGGCCAACACGGCGCGCGTCACGTCGGCGATCGCCGTGGCCGGCCTCCTCGTCCTCACCACCTCCATGACCGCGCTGCTCGACAGCATCGAGCGCGGCCTGGGCCCGCTGCGCAGGCTCGGGGTCGACACGGAGCGGATCTCGCTGCTGCTCACGGTGACGGCGGGCACCGTCCCGGTCCTCGGCAGGCTCGCCGGGGAGGTCCGCGAGGCGCAGCGGGCACGCGGCGCGCGTCCCGGGCTCCGGACGTTCGTCGTGCCCTTCCTCGTCGTCGCGCTCAAGCACGCGGATCAGCTGGGCGACGCGCTCACCGCCCGCGGGGTCAGGTGACGGCTCCTCCCGCGCCGCCGATCCCGATGTCCTCGGGCCGCGCGAACCGTGTCGCCGCGGGCGTGTCGCGGTAGCATCCAGCCATGAGCTCCGAGACGGCCGAGGACGCCGCCGCCTGGTCGGTCGTCGATGCGGCGACGCACGGATCCAGCACCCACCGCGGATCCGCCCAGCGGAGCCTCTGGCCCCTCGAGCCCCTCGTGCCGTCGCCCGGTGCCGCGGCCGACGCCCCGCGGGATGACGAGCGGCCCCGCCGCGGCGCCCGCCGGAGC
>NZ_QWGT01000313.1 GCF_003576405.1 Clavibacter lycopersici | reverse complement strand
TCGCCGCCCGCTAGCGCCTCGGCCGCCGCCGGCTCAGTCCGCCGCGGCCGCGCGGTACGCGGCGTCGGCGGCGTGCTTCGCGTCGACGAGGCGCTGGATCCGGCGGTCGGTGTCCGCGTCCGGGCGCGTGAGCTCCGGGTGCTCCGCCCGCCACGCGACGATGCCGCGGACGGCGAGGTGGAACGGGATCCGGGGCTGGAAGGCCGGGACGAGCCGCCGGATCCGTGTCGTGTCGAAGACGGCGCTGTGCGACAGGTCGCCCACGACGAGCTCCGACCATCCCCAGTCCGGCTCCACCACCGGGAACTGCTCGGCGGGCACGTGCACCAGTCGCGCCTCGACGCCGAGCGCGTCCGCGACGAGGTGGTGGATCCGGTCCCACGTCGACACGTCGTCGCTCGTGATGTGCAGGGCCTCGCCGGTCGCGCGCTCGTCGCCGAGGATCCCGACGAGGCCCACCGCGAAGTCGTCCGCGTGCGTGAGCGTCCAGAGCGAGGTGCCGTCGCCCGGGACCACGACCTCCTCGCCGCGCGCGATGCGGTCGACGACGGTCCAGTCGCCCGCGAGCGGCGGGCTCGCCTCGTCGTAGGTGTGCGACGGCCGCACGATCACGACGGGGAAGCCGCTCTCCGCGTGGTGGCGGAGGAACGCGTCCTCCATCGCGATCTTGTCGCGCGCGTAGGCGAGGAACGGGTTCGCGCGGAGGGTCGACTCGGTGATCGGGGTCTGCAGCGCGGGCTTGCGGTAGATCGACGCGGAGCTGATGGCCACGAACTGGCGGGTGCGACCGGTGAAGAGCTCGACGCGGCGGTCGGCGCCCGCGGCGTCGAAGGAGAGGAAGTCGACGACGGCGTCGAAGGTGCAGTCGCCGATGGCGGCGAGGAGGGCGTCGGGATCCGTGACGTCGGCGACGCGGGTCGTCACGCCGTCGGGGGTGCCGCGGCCCTTCGCGTCGGCGCCGCGGTTGACGACCGTGACGTCCATCCCGGCGGCGACGGAGGCCCGGACGCAGGCGGCGCTGATGGTGCCCGTCCCGCCGAGGTAGAGCACGGACAGGGTGGCGGCGCCTGGGGTCATCGGGGTCCTCGTCATCGAAGCGGGGGCGCCGGTCGGATCCGCGCCCTGCGTGCACGCTACGCCCGCGCCGGCCCCTCCCCACCCTCGTCGGTGGGGGAAAGGTTGCGGACATCCGGGGCGCGGTGGACGCCCGTCGGCCGGGCCGCGTAGGTTCCGCAACGACCGCACCGACGCGCCCGTCCGTCGTCCGCGTCGTCCGCCCGGCGCCCGCCGGGCAGCCGGCGGACCGCATGGCGCCGACTCCTCGAGAGGGACCCATGCCCGCCATCCCGTCCGCCCCGTCGTCCGACCGGACCCCCGCCGGCCGCCGCCCCACCGCCATCCCCGACGCCCGCCGCGCGGAGGCCGTGATCACGGTCCGCGGATCGGACGGGCAGCCGCTCACGCACGCGGACGTCGAGGTGGAGCAGGCGAGCCAGGACCTCGCGTTCGGCAACATCGGCTTCGACCTCATCCCGCTCGCGAACGGCGAGACGGATCCCGCGGCGGCCGGCATCGAGACCTTCGGCGGCGCGGGCCTCGCCGGGCTGGAGCGGCTCGCGGAGCAGTGGCTCGCGGTCTTCGACACCGCGACGCTCCCCTTCTACTGGGGCCGGTTCGAGCCCGTGCGCGGGCGGCCCGACACCGAGCGGCTGCTCGCGACCGCCCGCTGGCTGCGCGAGCGCGGCGTGGACGTGAAGGGGCACCCGCTCGTGTGGCACACCGTCACCGCGCCGTGGCTGCTCGACCTGCCGCTGGAGGAGGTCGAGCGCGTGCAGCGGGAGCGGATCCGGCGCGACGTCGGCGACTTCGCCGGGCTGGTCGGCACGTGGGACGCCATCAACGAGGCCGTGATCATGCCCGTGTTCGACCGCGAGGACAACGGGATCACGCGGCTCGCCGCCGCTCGCGGGCGGCTCGCGATGGTGCGCATGGCCTTCGAGGAGGCGCGCGCGGCGGATCTGGCGGCGACGCTCGTCCTCAACGACTTCGACCTCTCCCCCGCGTACGAGGAGCTCATCGAGGAGGTGCTCGGCGCGGGGATCCCGGTGGACGCGATCGGGCTGCAGACGCACATGCACCAGGGGTACCGCGGCGAGGAGCAGGTGCTCGGGATCGTCGACCGGTTCGCCAGGTTCGGGCTCCCCATCCACATGACGGAGACGACGCTGCTCTCGGGCGACCTGATGCCGCCGGAGATCACCGACCTCAACGACTACCGGGTCGCGAGCTGGCCGTCGACGCCCGCGGGCGAGGAGCGGCAGGCGGACGAGATCGAGCGCCACTACCGCTCGCTCGTGGGGCACCCGGCCGTCGCCGCGATCACCTACTGGGGCCTCACCGACGACGGGATGTGGCTGGGCGCCCCCGGCGGGCTGGTGCGCGCGGACGGCACGCCGAAGCCGTCGTACGAGGCGCTCCGCCGGCTGATCCGCGAGGAGTGGCGGCTCGCGCCGACGACGCTGCGGACGGACGCGGAGGGGCGCGTGCGCGTCACGGCGTTCGCGGGCGGGTTGCGGGTGCAGCACGAGGGGCGCGAGGCCGTGGTCGCCGTGGCGGCGGGCGCGTCGGAGGTGGCTGCGGTGCTGG
>NZ_QWGT01000312.1 GCF_003576405.1 Clavibacter lycopersici | reverse complement strand
CGGCGCGCGGCCAGCGCGAGGACGCGCTCGGCGTATGCGGCGGCCACGGCCGCGCGTGTGATCGCGCGCGACTGCACCTGCCCGCGGGAGAGGCCGAGGACGTGCCCGATGAGGAGCTCCGCGTCGACCGCGGGATCCTCGATCCCGGCGCCGGCGAGCGCCTGGCCGACCCGCATGCGGAGGGCGTCCACCGTGTCGGGGACACCCTCCCCGTCAGCCACGGGCGAGCGGGCCGCGCGCGCGGATCACGCGTCCGTCCCGAGCGCGTCGAGCCGCGCCTCCTCGTCGGCCTGGATGCACGACTCCACGACCGGGTCGAGGGCGCCGTCCATCACCGCGTCGAGGTTGTACGCCTTGTACCCGGTGCGGTGGTCCGCGATGCGGTTCTCCGGGAAGTTGTACGTGCGGATGCGCTCGGACCGGTCCATCGTGCGGATCTGGCTGCGGCGCACGGCCGAGGCCTCCGCGTCGATCTCCTCCTGCTGCTTCGCGAGCACGCGGGCACGCAGGACGCGCATGCCGGCCTCGCGGTTCTGCAGCTGGCTCTTCTCGTTCTGCATCGCGACCACGATGCCCGTGGGCAGGTGGGTGATGCGGACGGCGGAGTCGGTCGTGTTCACCGACTGGCCGCCGGGGCCGGACGAGCGGTAGACGTCGATCTTGAGGTCGTTGGGGTCGATGGCGACCTCCTCGACCTCCTCGACCTCGGGGATCACGAGCACGCCCGCGGCGGACGTGTGGATGCGCCCCTGCGACTCGGTCGCCGGCACGCGCTGCACGCGGTGCACGCCGCCCTCGTACTTGAGGTGCGCCCACACGCCGAGCGCGGGGTCGTCGGACGTGCCCTTGATGGCGACCTGCACGTCCTTGTAGCCGCCGAGGTCGCTCTGCGTCTGACTGAGGACCTCGGTCTTCCAGCGGCGCGACTCCGCGTAGTGCAGGTACATCCGGAGCAGGTCGGCGGCGAACAGCGCGCTCTCGGCGCCGCCCTCCCCCATCTTGATCTCCATGATGACGTCGCGCGCGTCGTCGGGGTCGCGCGGGATCAGGAGCCGCCGGAGCTTCTCCTGCGCCTGGTCCAGCGCCTGCTCGAGGCCGGGGATCTCCTCGGCGAACGCCGGGTCCTCCTCGGCCAGCTCGCGCGCGGCCGCCAGGTCGTCGCCGAGCTGGGTCCACTCGGCGTGCGCCTGGACGATCCGGCTCAGCTCCGCGTAGCGGCGGTTGACCTTGCGCGAGCGCGACGCGTCCGCGTGCAGCTCGGGGTCGCCGAGCTGCTGCTGGAGCTCCTCGTGCTCCTCCAGCAGCTGGACGACGGACTCGAACACGCGTCAGCCCTTCTCGTGCGCGCCGTGCCCGTGGCTCTGGTGGGACACGCCGTTGCCGGTGTTGGGCATGGAGGCCTGGACCTTCATGAGGAACTCGACGTTGGACGTCGTCTCCTTCAGGCGGCTGAGGACGATCTCGAGGGCCTGCTGCTGCTCGAGCCCGGCGAGGGCGCGGCGCAGCTTCCAGGTGACCTTGACCTCGTCGGCGCCCATGAGCATCTCCTCGCGGCGCGTGCCGGAGGCGTTGACGTCGACGGCGGGGAAGATCCGCTTGTCGGCGAGGGCGCGCGAGAGGCGGAGCTCCATGTTGCCGGTGCCCTTGAACTCCTCGAAGATGACCTCGTCCATCTTGGATCCGGTCTCCACGAGCGCCGTGGCGAGGATCGTGAGCGATCCGCCGTGCTCGATGTTGCGCGCGGCGCCGAAGAAGCGCTTCGGCGGGTAGAGCGCCGACGAGTCGACGCCGCCCGAGAGGATCCGGCCCGATGCGGGAGCCGCGAGGTTGTACGCGCGGCCGAGGCGGGTGATGGAGTCGAGCAGCACGACCACGTCGTGGCCGAGCTCCACGAGGCGCTTCGCGCGCTCGATGGCGAGCTCGGCGACCGTGGTGTGGTCCTCGGCCGGACGGTCGAAGGTCGAGGCGATGACCTCGCCCTTCACCGTGCGCTGCATGTCGGTGACCTCCTCGGGACGCTCGTCGACCAGCACGACCATGAGGTGGACCTCGGGGTTGTTGGTGGCGATGGCGTTCGCGATGGCCTGGAGCACGAGCGTCTTGCCGGCCTTCGGCGGCGAGACGATGAGGCCGCGCTGGCCCTTGCCGATCGGCGACACGAGGTCGATGATCCGCGTGGTCAGCTTGCCCGGCTCGGTCTCGAGGCTGAGGCGGTCCTGCGGGTACAGCGGCGTGAGCTTGCCGAACTCGACGCGGTTCGCGGCCTCCTCGGGCGGCAGGCCGTTGACCGAGTCGATCTTCACGATCGCGTTGTACTTCTGGCGGCTCTGGCTGTCGTTCTCGCGCGGCTGGCGGATGGCGCCGACGATGGCGTCGCCCTTGCGCAGCGAGTGCTTCTTGACCTGGCCGAGCGAGACGTACACGTCGTTCGTGCCGGGCAGGTAGCCGCTCGTGCGGACGAACGCGTAGTTGTCGAGCACGTCGAGGATGCCCGCGACGGGCAGGAGGACGTCGTCCTCGGTGACCTCGGGCTCGAAGTCGTCGCCGCCCTGGCCGCGGCCGCGCTTGCGGTCGCGGTACCGGCTGCGGCCGCCGCGGTCGTCGTCGCGACCGAGGTCGGCGCGGGCCTGGTCGGCGCGCACGTCCTGCGTGCGGTC
>NZ_QWGT01000311.1 GCF_003576405.1 Clavibacter lycopersici | reverse complement strand
CCCGGCCACCTCGCGGCCGCCGCCGCCGCGTTCCTCCGCCCGGCCGCCTGACCCGCGGCGCGACGCCGCCGCACCGCACCGCGCACGACGGAGGGCCCGACGCGATCCGCGCCGGGCCCTCCGTCACGCTCCGAGGATCAGCCCCCGTACGACGCCAGCAGCGCGCGCATCTTCGTGAGCTGGTCGCCCTGCGCCGACGACATGGCGCCCGCGAGGTCGAGCGCCTCGGTCGATGTGCCGAGCTGCGACTCCCCGTCGGCCAGCTCGATCGCGGCCTGGTGGCGGGCGATCATGCCCTGCAGGAACAGCCGGGCGGCATCCGTGCCCGCCGCCGCCTTCAGCACCTGCAGCTCGGAGTCGAACGCCGTGTCGCTCATGGCCTCGATGTCGGCCTCGGACGCGGCGTCGCTCGCCGTGCCGTCGGCGCCGCCGTCCTCCGATCCGCCGCTGGCCGAGGCGCCGCCCGCCTCCTCGCGGTCCTCGGTGCCGTTCGCCCCGGATCCGCCCTCCTCGCCCGACCACTCCTCGGCGAGCTGCGCGAGCGTCCTGGCCTGCGGGCCCTGCTCGTCGCGGATCTGCACGGCAAGCTCCTCGGCCTCCTGCGGCAGGTCGCGCACCTCGAGCGCGGCGACGGCGAGCTCGACGGATCCCGCGGCGTGGTCGCCCATCTCCTCGGCGAAGGAGAGGTCGGCGCGGTTCCACCCCTGCGACTCCGTCTCGGAGGGCGCTGCCGCGTCGGCGCTGGGGCTGGCGGCGTCCTCCGGGGTGCGCGGCGGCGTGGAGCAGCCGGCGAGCGCGGCGGCGAGGACGATGGCGGTCGTGGCGGCGGCGATGCGGTTGCGGTATCCCATGCGACGATCCTCCTCCACGGCGCGGCGCGTGACAGCCCGCCGGTAGGTTCTCCCCATGCCCGAGATCGTCGACCTGCCGCACCCCGGCGTCACCCTCGAGTTCGGGGACCCCGGTCGGCCCGTCGTCGTGCTCGTCCACGACGACCACGGACGCCTCCCCTGGCTCGACCAGTACGCCCTGGCCCTCGCCCGCGCGGGCTTCCACGTGCTCGTGCCCGACCTCTACGACGGCCGCGCCGCCCTCGACGACTCCCTCGCGGAGGGCCTCGCCGCGCAGCTCGACGTGGGGTACGCCCTCGGCACGATCCGCGACGGCATCGACTCGGCGCGGGCCCGCGGATCCCAGCACGTGGGCCTCGTCGGCTTCGCCCCCGGCGGGTGGCTCGCGCTCCTCGAGGCGCAGGACGGCGGGGCGGACGCGGTCGTCGCCTACTGCGCGAGCCTCGGGCCACAGGAGCACGGCGTCATCCCGTGCGCGGTGCTCCTCCACCTCGCCGAGCACGACGAGTGGATCGACGACCAGCGACCCGAGGCGTTCATCGGCCGCCTGCGCGAGCACGGCACACCTGTCACCGCGCACACCTACCCCGGCACGTACCCGGTGTTCCCCAACGCGAGCCTCCGCGACCGGGTCGACCCCGACGCCGCGGCCCTCGCGTACCGCCGCACGGAGGCGTTCCTCCTCGAGCATCTCGGAAACCCGTGACCGATCAGTGCCGGATCGGAACCAATCCGAGCGCTTACGCGGTACGAATGTAGGGAGCCTGGGAGATCCCCGGCTCTTCCCTACCAGTGGAGGCACCATCATGAGCTCGTCCCCGAACCGCCTGCTCGGCACCGTCTTCGGCGCCGTCTACGTCCTCGTCGGCCTTCTCGGCTTCCTGTTCCCGCCGCAGAGCGGGGGCTTCTTCTCCTCCGACGGCGGCCTGCTGCTCGGGATCTTCATGGTGAACCCGTTCCACAACGTGGCCCACCTCCTCATCGGCGCGGCCCTCCTCATCGGCGGCCTGTCGAGCGTCGCGTCGGCCAAGGCCGTGAACTCCACCGTCGGGTTCGCGTACCTCGCGCTCGGCATCGTCGGCTTCTTCCTCGTGAACACCGACTTCAACATCCTCGCGCTCAACACCGCGGACCACTTCCTGCACCTCGGCAGCGCCGTCGTGCTGCTGATCGTGGGCCTCGGCGCCGAGAAGGGCGTCCGCAACCGCGCCGCCCGCGCCGCCTAGGCAGCACCCCGCCGCGCCGCTGCACCTGGCGCGTCCGCATCACCGCACGATCGCATCACCGCACGACAGCACGCAGCACCGCACCACCCGCGGCGCCCGGGACGACGAAGGGACCAGCACGTGTCACTGCTCATCCGCCACTGGCTGGCCCTCGCCGCCCTGGGCGCCGCGCTCATCCACCTGGCCGTCGGCGCGGGATCCCCGCCCGCGGCCATGGTGGCCCTCCTCCTCATCGGCGTCGCCGAGGGCGCCTGGGCCATCGCGGTCCTCCGCTCCGACCGGCTGCCCGCGCCCGGCTGGGCCGTCGTCGGCGCGCTCGTCCCGGTCGCCGGCTGGGCGCTCCTCGTGACCGCAGCGGTCGTCATGTCCGCCCCCGGGATCACGAGCGACCTGCCGGCGATCCCCATGCTCGCCGCGACCCTGCTCGACCTCGTCGTCGCCGCGGTCGTCGGCCGCCACCTCCGCTCCCGCGCCGAGTCCGAGGCCCAGGCCGTCTGCACGGCCGTCGAGGCGACGTTCCCGGCCGACGCCGCGCTCGTCGGATCCGGCGCCGCGCGCCCGTCCGCGGCCGCCGCCCCCGTCGCATCCGC
>NZ_QWGT01000310.1 GCF_003576405.1 Clavibacter lycopersici | reverse complement strand
CCCCGGGTGCCGCGGGCTCGCCGTCCTCGCCCGTGAGCCAGGCCGCGAAGGCCTCGCCGTGCACGGGGCCGCGGAGCTCCTCGCGCGTGATCCCCTCGAAGCCGCCGAAGTCGAGCTCCACGAGCTCGGGCCGCGGCTCGGGCGCGACGCCCGCCGCGACGCCCTGCTCCTGCAGGATCCGCGCGGTGCTGCGGGCGCGCGCGAGCGTGCTCACGAGGATCCGCTCCACGCCCTCCCCGCGCAGCCGCGCCGCGAGGGGCGCCAGCTGCTCGGCGGCGTCCTCGCCCACGTCGACGTCGGTGCGCGAGTTGTAGCGGTACTCGCGGTTCCACGGCGTCTGCGCGTGCCGGGTGAGGAGCAGGCGCGCGGGCGCCGCCTGGGGTGACTGCATGGGTCCATCCAACCCGGATGTCACCCCCGGCTGTGCGACCCCGCCGCGGCCCGACCATCCTGCGCGATGCCGGACTAGCGTCGAAGGGGATGACCAGGAGCCGGACCCGCGTCGCGTCGCCCGCCGTCCGCGCCGCATTCGCCGCGGCGAGCGCCGCCTACCTCGTGAACTGCGCCATCGGGATCGCCGCGGCCACGCGGATCCTACCGCCGCGGCCCGAGCTCCGCCTCCACCACCGCGCGTACGTGCTCACGAGCGCGCTCACCGCGGTCGCCCTCGCGTCGCCGCTCTGGGCCGGAGGCGCCGCCCGCCCCGCCGCGCGCCGCGCCGCCCGCGCGCTGGCCCCCGCCCTGATCCCGCTCGCTGCGCTCCCCCGCGTCGGCACCCGCACCCGCCGGCATCCCGCCGTCGCCCTGACCGCCGCCCCCTGGTACGCCCGGGGCACCCTCGCCACCTGGAGATGACAGTGGACTTCCTCGACGTCCTGAGAGCCCGGAGGACCACCAACGGCGCCTTCCTGACGGATCCCGTGAGCGAGGAGCACCAGCGCCTCCTCATGGAGGTGGCCGGCCGCGCGCCCTCGCAGCTCAACAGCCAGCCGTGGCGCTTCGTGCTCGTGGAGGAGCGGGACACGATCGAGCGGATCGCCGAGATCAGCGGCGAGAGCATGACCGAGACGATGTCGAACGGCACGTTCTTCGAGCGCTACAAGCACTACTTCCGCTTCTCGCAGGAGGAGATGGACGCCCGCCGCGACGGCATGCTCTTCGACAGGCTGCCCGCGCCGCTGCGCCCCTTCACGAAGCAGGCCTTCACGCCGCGCGGCCAGCGGCTCATGAACTCGCTGCGGGTCCCGCAGACGCTCGGCCGCGAGAACCGCAAGCTCGTCGCGGGCAGCCCGCTGCTTATCGGCGTGATGCTCGACCGCGCCGAGGAGCGTCCCGAGTCGCTGGCGGGCTTCTACTCGACGTTCTCGATGGGCGCCGCGATGGAGAACGTGTGGCTGACCACGGGCGCGATCGGCATGGGTATCCAGTTCATCTCGTTCCCGATGGAGATCCGCGAGCAGTGGACCCGCGTCGAGGAGCTGCTGCGCGTGCCGCCGGAGCTGCAGCTGATGGCCGTGTACCGCCTCGGCTACCTGCCGCCTGAGGCCCGCCGCCCCGCGATCGACTGGTCGAGCCGCGAGCGCAAGCTCCCGTCGCAGTACGTGTTCCGCGGCACGTGCGAGACGCCGCAGGAGGGGTGGGACGGACCCGCCGACGGTTGACCCCGCGGAGCGCGCGCCTCGTTCTGGGGGCGCGGGCGGCGCCTGCCGGGCGATCACGACGGGCCCGCGCCCGTAGGGTCGGAGCATGGCCGAGGGGACGTGGGTGCGGATCCCGTCCCCGGGCACCCGGCAGCGGCTCCTCCTGACGTTCGGCTCGCTCGCGATCCTCTCGATCTTCCTCTGGACGCCCGTCGGCGGGCTCACGCGCATCGTCGACGAGGCCGTCGGCCCGTCGCCGCTCATCCGGGTGGGCCTGCCGATCGTCCTCGCCGTCGCGGTGCTCGGCATCGCGTACCTGATCGTGGCCGAGCGCACGCAGCCGCCCGCGATCGACGTCGCGCGCGGGGTCCTCCGCATCGGCCGCAAGGAGTGGGGTTTCCCGGAGATCACGGGCGCGCGCATCGAGCTGGCGGGCGCCGAGGGCGACGACACCCTGATCCTCCGCTTCTCGACGACCGGCGGCGAGAGCTGCGCCGTCGTCGTCTCCACTCGCGAGGGCGTGCGCGTCGATGACGCGCAGCGCGACGCGCTCCTGGCCCTCGTCGTGGGATCCCGCATCGCGCCGCCCCGCTCGAAGGACGACCCGCACGGCAGGTTCGTGCACATCGAGTTCCCCGGCCACCTGACCCTCGAGGACACCGCGGCGCTCGTGGACGGCAGCGGTGTCGCGGAGCCGATGGCCGCGCGCGGGCAGCGCGGGCAGGGCTCGGGTGCGCGCAACGTGCACCCCGCCGACGGCACGGCTCGCGCACTGCCGGCGAGGGGCCCATCCCGCCGGGCCGAGTACGGCGTCGCCGTGTTCGTGCTCCTCATCGGCGTGGGCGCGGCCGTCATCGCGATCCAGGACCCCGACGCCCTCTCCGGGCGCCGCGACATCCCCGTGCTCGGGATCGCGCTGCTCATGCTGCCGGCCGGGATCGCCGCGATCCTGGTCACCCGCAGGAACGCGCGCCGGGCCGACGCGCAGCGGGCGGCCCGCGCGACGGAGGCCACCGCGACCGCGACCGGCTCGGCCGA
>NZ_QWGT01000309.1 GCF_003576405.1 Clavibacter lycopersici | reverse complement strand
GGCGGCCCCGCGGACGGAGCGACGCGGCGCGCGGCCCGCGCGGGGGCGGTGGTGCGCTTCAGCTGCTGGGGACACGGGCATCCTCCTCGTCGGCGCGGTCGTCCGCGGGGTCGTCGGGCGGCAGCGCGACGGGCGAGCTGTCGAAGGGCACGTCCGGGCGGCGGGGCAGGGTGAGGCGGAAGCAGGATCCCTCGCCCGGCCGGGACCACAGCTGCAGCCAGCCGTGGTGCAGGTTCGTGTCCTCGAGGGAGATCGCGAGGCCGAGGCCGGTGCCGCCCGTGGTGCGCTGGCGGGAGGGATCCGCGCGCCAGAACCGGTCGAAGACGTGGCCCATCTCCTCGTGCGTCATGCCGACGCCGTAGTCGCGCACGGCCAGCGCGACCGCGTCCCGGTCGCTGTCGACCGTGATCACGATGGGCCGGCCCTCGCCGTGGTCGACCGCGTTGCCCACGAGGTTCGTGACGATGCGGCGGACCCGGCGGGCGTCCATCTCGGCGTCGAAGTAGCCGCCCGGCGCGACCAGGCGCAGCTCGGAGCCCTTCTGCGCGGCGAGCCCCTCGAACTCCTCGATGGAGTCCTCGACGAGCCGCACGAGGTTGGTCGGCTCGGTCACGAGGTCCACGGCGCCCGCGTCGAAGCGGCTGATCTCCAGCAGGTCGGCGAGCAGCGTCTCGAACCGCTCCACCTGCGTGTGCAGCAGCTCGGCGCTGCGGGCGGCGGGCGGGCTGAAGTCCTCGCGCAGGTCGTAGAGCACGCCGCCGGCGAGACGGATGGTCGTGAGCGGCGTGCGCAGCTCGTGCGAGACGTCGGACACGAAGCGCTGCTGCAGCTGCGAGAGATCGGCGAGCTGCGTGATCTGCGACTGCAGCGAGTCGGCCATGCCGTTGAACGAGCGGGCCAGGGTCGCGATCACGTCCTCGCCCTTCACCGGCAGCCGCTCCTCGAGCTGGCCGGCCGCGAGCTTCTGGCTGGTGTCGGCGGCGACGCGGATGGGCGCGACGACCAGGCGCACCACGAGCCAGGCGATGGCGCCGATGAGGACGACCAGGAGGAGGAACGCCAGGAGGATCGTGCCTGCGACGAAGTCGAGGGTCTGCTGGATGTCGCCGAGGTCGTAGACGAGGTACAGCTCGTACCGGCCGGCCGAGGGGATGTCGATGCTCGAGCCGACGACGATGCCGGGGCTCGTGCCGCCCTGCTCGTCGGGGATCGCCACCGACTGCCACTGCTGGGTGCCCGTGCCCTCGCCGACAGCGCGACGGAGGTCGGCGCTCAAGAGGCTGTCGACGTAGTCCGCGGTGGACGCGTTCTGCAGCACGTTGCGCGCCTCCGTGCCGGGCGTGCGGCGGAAGGCGAAGTCGGAGAGGTTGATGGCGCTGCCGCGGAGCTCGTCGAACACCTGCGTGCGGAGCTGCTCCAGCTCGGTCTGGTCGGAGGCGTCGGAGGAGGTGAACTGCTCCTGCATCCGGCTGGTGGCGCTGTTCGACTGCTGCAGCACGGTGTCGAGCCGCTGGCGGAAGAGGTCGCTCGAGATGCTCTGCGTCATGAGGATGCCGATGAGCAGCACCGTGACGCCCGAGAGCGCGACCGTGATGAGGACGGTGCGGAACTGGAGGGACACCGCCCAGATCCGGACGAGGCGGCGCGGCCACGACCTCCAGTCGACGAGCCACACGGGCAGGGGACGCATCGGGCTAGGCCGCGGCTCCCGCGCGGTAGCCGACGCCGCGGACGGTCATGACGATGCGCGGGTTGTCCGGGTCGTCCTCCACCTTCGCGCGCAGGCGCTGCACGTGGACGTTGACGAGCCGGGTGTCGGCCTTGTACTGGTAGCCCCACACCTGCTCGAGGAGCATCTCGCGCGTGAACACCTGCTGAGGCCGGCTGGCGAGCGCGTGGAGGAGGTCGAACTCGAGGGGCGTGAGGTTGATCCGCTCCTCGCCGCGGCGCACCTCGTGGCCCTCGACGTCGACCACGAGGTCGCCGACCTGGAGGAGGCCGGGCGACGCGGCGGCGGCCGGGCGCAGGCGCGTGCGGATGCGGGCGACGAGCTCCTTGGGGTTGAAGGGCTTGACGATGTAGTCGTCCGCGCCGGACTCGAGGCCCTTCACGACGTCGGCCGTGTCGGACTTCGCCGTGAGCATGATGATGGGGACGCCCGACTCGGCGCGGATGAGGTCGCACACCTGGATGCCGTCGAGGCCAGGGAGCATGAGGTCGAGCAGCACCAGGTCGGGCTTCGCCTCGTGGAACGCGGCGAGCGCCTGGCCGCCGTCCCCGCAGAAGGAGGGCTCGAAGCCCTCGGTGCGGAGGACGATGCCGATCATCTCGGCGAGCGCGGTGTCGTCGTCGACCACCAGGATCCGTGCTGTCATGTGATCTGGGTTCCCTGTCCTCGTAGGCCCCCAGGGTAGCCGGTGGATCCGCGGGATCGGCCTGGCCCGCCGGGGCGGGACTTCGCGCGCGGCCTGTGGGAGGCTGGCGGGCGTGACCGATGACCAGAGCTGGCAGGCCCCGGGCGGCGCACCGTCCTCCCCCGGAGGGTCCCCGGATCCGGATCGCACGGGCGCGGATGCCGGTCGCACGGGCGCCGGCTCCCCGCCGCCTCCCGGCTCGACGACCCCTCCCGACCACGCTGCCCCGCCCCCGCCCGGCTTCCCGCCGCCTCCCGGCTGGGGCGCCGCA
>NZ_QWGT01000308.1 GCF_003576405.1 Clavibacter lycopersici | reverse complement strand
AGCGGCGCCTTCGTGACGGGCGCGCCGTTCAGCTCGGAGCCGTTCGTGGAGCCGAGGTCGCGGACCTGGGCGCGGGATCCGTCCCACGCGATCTCGACGTGACGGCGGGACGTGCCCGGGTCGTCGACCGTGATGTCCGCGTCGCTGCCGCGGCCGATGACCGTGCGGCCCACGGGGAGCGGGTGGCGGGTGCCGGCGACGTCGACCACGGGCATCCACGTGACGCTGCCCTCGGCCGTGCGGCTGTCGATCTCGAGCACGCCCTCGGAGATGGAGTCGTCCTCGCGGAAGCCCACCTGCACCGCGCCGGCGAACTGGTAGCCCTGCGAGGAGGCGTGCTTCTCGACCGCCTGGCGCAGCTGGTCGGTGAGGGTGGTGCCGATGCTCGCCATGCGCTCGGCGTCGGCGCGGGAGACGCGGAGGGTGAAGGAGTTGGGCACGAGGATGAGGTCGCGGTCGACGACGGCGGCGTGGGTGTCGAGCTCGCGGCGCAGCTGCGCGGCGATCTCCACGGGCTGCAGGCCGGACTTGAAGGTCTTCACGAAGGCGCCGTTGACGGCGCGCTCGAGGCCCTTCTCGAAGTTGTCCAGGATTCCCACGTGTGATCCGTCCTCGCGCGGTCCTTCCGCGGATGAATAGAGCGATCGTAGCCAACTCACGAGGCGTCGCCCTGGACACCGGCCACGTGGCGGGTGCGCGGCGGGCGCTCGCGGGGCCTGCGGCCGGGTGCAGGGGGCGCCCGTCCGTCCCCGTCGCGGCGCAGGATCGGCTCCGCGGCGTGATAATGTCGTCCGGTTGGCGCGAGTGGCGGAATTGGTAGACGCGCACGGTTCAGGTCCGTGTGTCCGTGAGGACGTGGGGGTTCAAGTCCCCCCTCGCGCACCAGCAGAGCAGAAGGCCCCCGGATGATCCGGGGGCCTTCCGTCTTCCCGGATGGATTCTCCGACGGCGTCGCCCGCTACAGGATGGGCTGCCCGCCCGTGACGGCGACGCGCGCCCCCGACACGTAGCTCGCCTCGTCGCTCGCGAGCATCACGAACACGGGCGCGACCTCGGCCGGCTGACCGGGACGGCCCATCGGCACCTGCTCGCCGAACGACGCGACGTCCTCCGGGGGCATGGTCGAGGGGATGAGCGGGGTCCAGATCGGGCCGGGCGCGACGCTGTTGGCGCGGATCCCCTTCTCCGCGAGCATCTGCGCGAGGGCGCCGACCATGTTCGCGATCCCGGCCTTCGTCGCGCTGTAGGCCAGCAGGGACGGCGGCGGGGTGTCGGAGTTGATCGACGTGGTGCCGATGATCGAGGAGCCGGGCGCCATGTGCTGCACGGCCGCCTTCGTCAGGTGGAAGAACGCGCTGAGGTTGGTGGCGATGGTGCGGTCCCACTCCTCGTCCGGGGTGTCGACGATGGACTCGCGGGACATCTGGAACGCCGCGTTGCTGACGAGCACGTCGACGCGGCCGAACGCGTCCACCGCCTGCGCGATGACCTCGCGGCAGTGGGCGGGGTCGGCGAGGTCGCCGCGCACGACGACCGCCCTCCGGCCGGCCTCCTCGACGAGGCGGCGGGTGTCTGCGGCGTCCTCGTCCTCGGAGAGGTGGTGGATGAGGACGTCGGCGCCCTCGCGCGCGTAGGCCAGCGCGACGGCCTTGCCGATGCCGCTGTCCGCGCCGGTGATGACCGCGGCCTTGCCCTGGAGCCGGCCGGATCCGCGGTAGCTCCCCTCGCCGTGGTCGGCCTGCGGGGTGAGGTCGGCCTCGGTGCCGGGGACGTCCTGCTGCTGCTCGGGCTGTGACATGCGCGCTCCTTCGCTCGGGGTGGTGTCCGTCCATCCGACTCCGGGAGCGCGCTCGTGACGCGGGGGTTGACAGCGCAGGGAGGGTCCGGGGACGGGTGCGGCCGGAGCGCGCGCCCGTCCCGGCCGCGCGGGTCAGCCCTGGCGGGCCTTGTTCCGCGGGTTCTGCTTGTTGATGACGAAGACGCGGCCGCGGCGGCGCACGACCTGCGCGCCGGGGAGCTTCTTCAGGGCCTTGATCGAGTTGCGCACCTTCATGGGTGTGGTCCTTTCGTGAGAACTGTTCTCAATAGACTACAGCCATGCCCGCTCGCGACCACCTGCCCCTGCCCGCGTACCCGCAGCCGCCGTCGGGCGTCGTCCTCGTGGTGGGCGAGGGATCCGCGCTCCGCCAGGTGCTGCGCGACGCCGTGGACGACGCCGCCGCGTCGCTCCTCGTGCTGCCGCCCGAGGAGACGGATCCGGTCGAGCCCATCGCGCGCTTCCTCGACGACCTCGCCGAGCGCGGGCCGGGCGCGGAGGCTGTCGTCGGAATCCCCGCGACCGCCGACGCGCGCGCGACCGGGATGCAGCTCGACATGCTGCTGCGCCGGGAGCAGGAGCTGCAGCGCGCGCTCGGCGGCTCGGGATCCGGCTTCGGACTGCGGCACGTCGTCTCGGTCGTGCCCGCCGACCGCCTGCAGGGGATCGCGTTCGGCCGCGTCGAGGACGCGTTCGACGAGGCCGAGACGCTCGTGGACCTCGTGGAGTACGCGACCGTGGTGGTGCTGACCGGCATGGCGCGCGTGCCGCTGGAGTCGCGCGGCCCGCTGCTCGCGCTCGTGCGTCGGCTCGCGCCGCGCGCCGCGGTGCTCGACGCCCGCCGTCCGCTCGCGCTCGACCGGCTGCCGCGCTGGGGCGACGTGG
>NZ_QWGT01000307.1 GCF_003576405.1 Clavibacter lycopersici | reverse complement strand
CGCGTACGAGTCCGGACCCGGCGCGCCGGGTCCGGACTCGTACGCGAGCTGCGCGCCGACCGCGAGCGCGGCCACGAGGATCACGGCGACGACCGCGGCGACGTCGTCGCGGCGACGGCGTCGGACGGCGCGGGCGTGGAGCTCCTGCCGGGCCGCGTAGCGGCGGAGCCGGGCCTGCGCCTCGCGGGCTGCGCGGTCGTTCCTGGGGGGCACGGCGTCCTCCGGTCGGTCCCGCCCGAGGCGGCGGTACGGGAACCATAGCCGGTCGCGCCTACCATCGAGATCATGACCGACACGCGACCGGGCCTCCGCTCGGGGGCCACGCCCCTGGCCGTCCGGATGCGCCCCCGCAGCCTCGACGAGGTCACCGGCCAGCGCCACCTCCTGATGCCCGGGTCGCCCCTCGTGAGCCTCGCCTCGGACGTGGCGGGGGAGCAGGGCTCGGTCTCGATCATCCTGTGGGGTCCTCCCGGCACCGGCAAGACGACGCTCGCGCAGGCGATCGCGCACGGGTCCAGCCGCCGCTTCGTGGAGCTCTCCGCGGTGACCGCCGGCGTCCGCGACGTACGGCAGGTGATGGAGAAGGCGCTGAGCGACCGCGACCTGTTCGGCGTCTCGACCGTGCTCTTCCTCGACGAGATCCACCGCTTCACGAAGGCCCAGCAGGACGCGCTGCTGCCCGGCGTCGAGAACGGCTGGGTGATCCTCATCGCGGCCACCACGGAGAACCCCTCCTTCTCCGTCATCTCGCCGCTGCTCTCCCGCAGCCTCCTGCTGACGCTGGAGCAGCTCGACGACGACGACCTCGGCGTGCTCGTGGATCGCGCCGTCGCCGACGACCGAGGCCTCGGCGGGCGGTTCGCGCTCGAGGACGACGCGCGGGCGATGATCATCCGGCTCGCGTCCGGTGACGCCCGGCGTGCGCTCACGGCGCTCGAGGCGGCGGCGGTCTCGGCGCAGGCGGATGCCTCGGGCAGGGCGCGCGCGGCGGCGGCGGCGGACGAGGACGAGCGCGACGAGGACGAGGACGACGACGACGACGAGGATCGCCCGGCGAGCCCCGCCGAGGATCCCGCGCCCATCCCCATCTCCACGGAGCAGGTCGCGCTCGCGGTCGACCGGGCGCTGCTCCGCTACGACCGCAACGGCGACGAGCACTACGACGTCATCAGCGCGTTCATCAAGTCGATCCGCGGATCCGACGTGGACGCCGCGCTGCACTACCTGGCCCGCATGATCGAGGCGGGGGAGGACCCGCGGTTCATCGCGCGGCGGATCATCGTCTCGGCCTCCGAGGACATCGGCCTCGCCGACCCGCAGGCGCTCGTCGTCGCGGTCGCGGCGGCCGACGCCGTGCAGCTCATCGGCATGCCCGAGGGGCGGATCCCGCTGGCGCAGGCGGTCGTGCACCTCGCCACCGCGCCCAAGTCGAACGCCTCCTACCTCGGCATCGACCAGGCGATCGCGGACGTGCGCGGCGGCGCCTTCGGTCGCGTGCCGCTGCACCTCCGCGACGCGCACTACCCGGGCGCGAAGCGGCTCGGCCACGGCAAGGGCTACCGCTACCCGCACGACGCCGACATCGGCGTGGTGCAGCAGCAGTACCTGCCGGACGAGCTCGTCGGGCGCACCTACTACTCGCCGACGCAGCACGGGCACGAGCGGGACCTCTCCGCCCGGCTCGAGAAGCTGCGCCGCATCGTCCGCGGCGGCTGAGGCCGGCGTCGGTCTCCGGCGCGGCGCAGCCCCGGGATCGCGCCGATCGCGTGCTACGCTTGCTGACGCCTAGATGGGGTGTCGCGTGCGGCTGCGTCGACATCCAGATCCAAGGGACACGTCCTGTAGCCGGACGACCCGTGGCGAATCCCTCTACTTCCGCAGGAACCGCATCAGCGGTGTTGATCGTCGCGCGCCCATGCGTGTGCGCGGACGCCCTGCATCATCCGTAGTCAGAGACTTTCTCCCTGGAAGGAAAACGTGTCCACCAAGTCACGCACCCGCAGCAAGACCCGCCTCTCCCGCGCGCTGGGCATCCCGCTCACGCCGAAGGCGGCCAAGTACCTCGAGAAGCGCCCCTACGCGCCGGGCGAGCACGGCCGGTCCAAGCGCAAGCAGGACAGCGACTACGCCGTCCGCCTGCGCGAGAAGCAGCGTCTGCGCGCCCAGTACGGCATCCGCGAGGCCCAGCTCAAGATCGCCTTCCAGGAGGCGCGTCGCACGCAGGGCCTGACCGGTGAGAACCTCGTCGAGATCCTCGAGCAGCGCCTCGACGCGCTCGTCGTCCGCTCCGGCCTCGCGCGCACCACGGCGCAGGCCCGCCAGCTCGTCGTGCACCGCCACATCATGGTCGACGGCAAGATCGTCGACCGCCCCTCCTTCCGCGTGAAGGCCGGCCAGATGATCCACGTCAAGCCGCGCTCCGAGGGCACCGAGCCCTTCCAGGTCGCCGCCGCCGGCGGTCACGCCGACGTGCTGCCGAAGCTCCCCTCGTACCTCGAGGTCGAGCTCGACAAGCTGCAGGCCCGCCTCGTGCGCCTGCCGAAGCGCGCCGAGGTCCCCGTGACCTGCGAGGTCCAGCTCGTCGTCGAGTACTACGCGGCCCGCTAGCCCGACCGCACCACCGTCCGCGAGGCGGGTCGTCCCTCAGGGGCGGCCCGCCTCGCGGCGTATCCGGCCGTCGTGCGCGCCGCCCGGCCGTCGTGCGCGCCGCCCGGCCG
>NZ_QWGT01000306.1 GCF_003576405.1 Clavibacter lycopersici | reverse complement strand
CCTCCCCGGCCAGTCGACGGCGGACGTCGAGGCCGAGCTGCGCGAGGCGCTCGACGCGGTCGCCGCCCGCACCCCGGCGATGGACGCGGAGCTCGTCACTCTCGTGGCCCGCGCGGCCTTCGAGGCCGACGTCGACGGTCCGCTCGCGCGCGCCGTGCTCGACAGCGGGGCGCGCGTCACCGCCTCGCCCGTACCCCACCGGGGCGAGCCGTTCTGGACCGACGCGGGGCTCGTGCACGAGGCCGGGATCCCGTGCATCCTCCTCGGCGTCACCGGCGGCGGCGCCCATGCGGACGAGGAGTGGGCCGAGGTCGACTCGATCCGCCGCCTCGCCGACGTGCTCGAGGGAGCGATCCTCGACTTCTGCGGGAGCGCCGGGTCGTCGCCGCCCAGCCGCCCGGCCGCCTAGTCCCGCGTCGGCGACCGGTGCAGCTCGACGTGGAGCCGCCCCGCGTCGGCCGTCGCGGTCATCCACGTGAAGTCCGGCTGGCGGCGGCGGTCGGTGGGCGATCCGGGGTTGAGGAGCCGGAGTCCCGCGGGCGTCACGGTGTCCCAGGGGATGTGGCTGTGGCCGAAGACGAGCACATCGGTCTCCGGGAACGCGGCGTCCATCCGCCGCTCGCGGCCCGTGGACGCGCCGGTCTCGTGCGTGACCGCGAACCGGATCCCCTCGATCACCTCGCGCGCCGTCTCCGGCAGCCGGGCGCGGAGGCCGGCGGGGTCGTTGTTGCCCCAGCACGCGACGAGCCGCGCGGCGCGGGCCTCGAGCGCGTCGAGGGCGGGCTCGTCGACCCAGTCGCCCGCGTGGATCACGACGTCCGCTGCGTCGATCGCCCGCCACAGCGCTCGCGGCAGGTCCTTCGCGCGCTTCGGGAGGTGGGTGTCGCTGAGGAGCACGAGCGATGCGGTCACGCGGCCAACGGTACGCGGGCCGACCGGTCGGCGGCCCGGCCGCACCGCTCCCGTACCCTCGATGCGTGACCCCCACCACCCGCGACCTCGTGCCCGCCGACCTCGCCTGGATGGTGCCGCTCAACAACGCCGCCGTGCCCGCTGTCCCGCCCATGGACGCCGCGTCGCTCGGCGAGGTGCTCGGCCACGCCGACCTGGCGATCGCCGTGGTCGACGCCGACGCGCCCGACGCGACGCCGGTCGGCATGCTCCTCGCGATGCAGCCGGGCGGCGCCTACGACAGCGCCAACTACCGGTGGTTCGAGGAGCGCGGCGTCGACGGCCTCTACGTCGACCGGATCGTGGTCGCCGACGCGCACCGCGGGCGCCGGCTCGGGCAGGTCCTGTACGCGCGCGTGTTCGCGGAGGCCCGCCGCACCGGGCGCGCCGCGGTCACGTGCGAGGTCAACACGCTGCCGCCGAACCCCGGATCCCTCGCCTTCCACGGCCGCCTCGGCTTCGCGCGCATCGGCGAGCTCGTCGACGCCGACGGCCTCCACGCGGTCGCGATGCTGTCCGCCCCGGTGGATCCGCCCGCGCCGGCCCCCGTCGCGCCGTGACGCGCGCGGCATGATGGACGGGACACGTCCCCCCCATCCGCCCCTCGAGGAGGCGCCCATGACCGGCATCACCCGCGGCTTCGTCGGCCGCCCGCGGAAGGGCACGGCCGATCGACTGCCGCCCGGCCAGTACGACACGCAGGGCGGCTGGCCCGTGCTCACCGCCGAGGCGGTGCCCAACCTCCCGGAGTCGCGCTGGTCCATCGCCGTCGACGGCCTCGTCGAGCGCCCGACCTCCTGGGACTGGGACGAGGCGCACGCGCTCCCGCGCTCGGAGTACGCGGGCGACATCCACTGCGTCACCACGTGGACCCGGCTCGACACGCGCTTCGCGGGCGTGAGCGTCGACACCCTGCTCGACGCCGCGGGCCCGCTCCCGGAGGCGTCCTTCGTCCTCGCGACCTCGCACTCCGGCTACACGACCAACCTGCCGCTGGAGGACCTCCGCGGCGGGCGCGCGTGGATCGCATGGGAGGCCGACGGCCGCCCACTCACGCCCGACCACGGCGGGCCGGCGCGCCTCCTCGTGCCGCACCTCTACTTCTGGAAGAGCGCGAAGTGGATCGCCCGCCTCACGCTCCTCGACCACGACCAGCAGGGCTTCTGGGAGCGCAACGGCTACCACGACCGCGGCGACCCGTGGCGCGAGCAGCGCTACCAGGGCGACCGCTGAGCGCGGCGGAGTCCGTGCCCGGCTCCGTGCCCGTGCCCGCCGTGCCGGCGTCGGTCGGCGGCGAGTGGCGGACGGCGACCATCGCGGCGATCGAGCACCCGACCCCGACGACCGTGCTGCTGCGCTTCGACGTGCCCGACCGGATCCCGCACCTGCCCGGCCAGCACTGCGTCGTGCGGCTGCGCGCGGAGGACGGGTACACGGCCCAGCGCTCGTACTCGATCCTGTCCGCGCCGCACGAGGAGGGCGTCGAGCTGCTGATGGAGCGCTACGAGGACGGCGAGGTGAGCGGCTTCTTCGCCGACGTCGCAGGCGTCGGCGACGAGATCGAGATGCGCCTGCCCATCGGCGGCTTCTTCGTCTGGGACGGCGCGACCCCCGCGGTCGCGCTCGGCGGCGGCACCGGCGCGGTGCCGCTGGTCGCGATGGTCCGCCACGCCCGCCACCTCGGCCTGCCGCACCTCGTGCGCGTGGCCGTCTCGGCGCGCACCGCGGCCGACATCCCGTGCCGCGCGGAGCTCGAGTCGGCGGGCGCGCTCCTGGTGACGACGCGCG
>NZ_QWGT01000305.1 GCF_003576405.1 Clavibacter lycopersici | reverse complement strand
CGGGCGCCGGAGGCCGTCGCGCGCAGTCCGGTCGCTCGAGGAGCGTCGCGCAGGGCGAGCCGCTGGCGCCCGCCCCCGCCCGGTCGCGCGTCGGGGGCAGCGCCTAGGATCGATGCCGACATGAGTGCTGACCCCGCCGCCCTTCGCCCCTCCAGCACGCCGATCATCCTCGACGGCCGATCGGGTGCCGACGGAGGGGCGGGAGCCCCCGAGGATCCGCTGCTGGAGGGCCTCAACCCGGAGCAGCGCGAGGCCGTCGTCTACCGGGGTCCCGCCCTCCTCATCGTCGCCGGCGCCGGTTCGGGCAAGACGCGCGTTCTCACCCACCGCATCGCGAGCCTCATCGAGTCGCGGGAGGCGTGGCCGAGCCAGATCCTGGCCATCACCTTCACGAACAAGGCCGCCGCCGAGATGCGCGAGCGCGTCGAGTCCCTGCTCGGGCAGGCGTCCGAGGGCATGTGGATCTCGACCTTCCACTCCGCGTGCGTGCGCATCCTGCGCCGCGAGGCGGAGGCCTTCGGGTTCACGCAGAACTTCACCATCTACGACTCGGCCGACAGCCGCGTGCTCATCAAGCGGATCATCAAGCAGCTCGACGCGGACACGCTCGGCTTCACCGTCTCGTCGGTGTCGGGACGCATCTCGAAGCTCAAGAACGAGCTGTCGGATGCGGACACGTTCGCGCGCACGGCGAACTTCAACGATCCGGCCGAGGCCATGTTCGTGGAGATCTTCCGGCAGTACACGCGTTCGCTGGCGGCCGCCAACGCGTTCGACTTCGACGACCTCATCGGCCAGACCGTCTACCTCTTCCGCGCGTTCCCCAAGGTAGCGGCGCTCTACCAGCGGCGCTTCCGCCACGTGCTCGTGGACGAGTACCAGGACACGAACCACGCCCAGTACTCGCTCATCCGGGAGCTGACGCGCGCGGTGTCCCCGGAGGACGTGCCCGTCGACACCCGAATGTCGACGAACGGCATGGGCGGGATCGACGGGGCGTCGCTCACCGTGGTGGGCGACAGCGACCAGTCGATCTACGCCTTCCGCGGTGCCGACATCCGCAACATCACCGAGTTCGAGCGCGACTTCCCGCAGTCCAAGGTCGTGCTCCTCGAGCAGAACTACCGGTCGACCCAGAACATCCTCACCGCCGCCAACGCCGTCATCTCCAACAACTTCGACCGCAAGGACAAGAAGCTGTGGACGTCCATCGGCGACGGCGACAAGATCGTCGGCTTCACCGGGTACTCGGGGCACGACGAGGCCCAGTTCGTGGCCGACGAGATCCAGAAGCTCCACGAGGAGGGCACCGCCTACTCGGAGATCGCCGTCTTCTACCGGACGAACGCGCAGACGCGCGCGCTGGAGGAGATCCTCATCCGCTCGGCCGTGCCCTACCGGATCATGGGCGGCACGAAGTTCTACGAGCGGGCCGAGATCAAGGACGCCATGGCGTACCTCGTCGCGGTCGCGAACCCCGCGGACGTGCTGGCGCTCCGCCGCATCCTCAACACGCCGAAGCGGGGCATCGGCCCGGCGACGGAGACGGCCCTCGCGAACTTCGCCGAGTCGCACGGCGTGACCTTCCGCGAGGCCATGCGCCGCGCATCCGAGCTGGGGCTCGGGCCCAAGGTGACGCAGGCGATCCTCACGCTCTCGCGCATGCTCGACGAGGTGGCGCTGCTGCTCGACCCCGAGCGGCCGGAGGGGCGCACCTCCGTCGGCGACCTCGTGACCACGCTGCTGGAGAGGAGCGGTCTCGTGCAGGCGCTGCGCGCGAGCAAGGACGCGCAGGACGAGGCCCGCGCCGAGAACGTCGAGGAGCTCGTCGCCGTGACGAAGGAGTTCTCGCGCAACAACCCCGAGGGCCAGCTGGTGGACTTCCTCACGGAGGTCTCCCTCGTGGCCGCCGCGGACGAGCTCGACGACTCGAGCGGCACCGTGTCCCTCATGACCCTGCACACCGCGAAGGGGCTCGAGTACGACTCCGTGTTCCTCACCGGCGTGGAGGAGGACCTGCTCCCGCACCGGATGTCGGCGAACGAGCCCGGCGGCCCCGCGGAGGAGCGTCGACTGTTCTACGTCGGCATCACGCGCGCCCGTCGGCGCCTCTTCATCTCCCTGGCGATGACCCGCGCCCAGTTCGGCGAGGTCAACGTCGCGATGCCCAGCCGGTACCTGCAGGAGATCCCCGCCGAGCTCATCGACTGGAAGCAGTCGCCCGGCATGGCGACGTCGCGCGGCGGCACTCAACCGCGCGCCCTCAACGCGAGGCGCGAGGGAGGGGGATACGGCGGTCGTTCGCGCTCGTCGAGCGGATTCGAGGATCCGGCCCTGCCGCCGCCCGCGCGCCCCAAGACCCAGTGGGCGAACACGGTCACCGGGCAGGTGCGCGACAACGGCGACCTCGAGCTCGCGTTCGGCGACCGCATCCGCCACACCGACTTCGGCGACGGCCGGGTGACCGGCGTCACCGGCGAGGGGCGCAAGCGCATCGCCGAGGTGCAGTTCGACGGACCCGCGGGCCGCAAGAGGCTGCTCATCAAGATCGCGCCCATCGAGAAGCTCTAGCCCACCCGCGTCGGCGCCCGGTACGGCGGATGCCGACCCCGATCGCACCGAGAGTGCCGATGCACGCCGCCGCGCACGCGAGCTGCGCTGCGCCCACGCGCTGCGTCCCCCCGGAGCCCGGCACGTCGACCCCCGCCGCCCCGCCCGTCATGGCCAGCTGCGCGTGCGTGGTCGCGGGC
>NZ_QWGT01000304.1 GCF_003576405.1 Clavibacter lycopersici | reverse complement strand
GCCACGCGGCGACGCGGTCGAGGTAGTGGGCGCGGGCGAGCGCGCCGGCGACGCCGTGGACGGCGGCGCCCAGGCGGGTGCCGGATCCGGGAGCGGGCGCGTACCCGGCGTCGTCCGGCCCGAGCGGGTCGTCGTCGGACGCCGATGCCCGCCCCTGACCGCGGTCGTACGCGGCGCGGTCGGCCGGATCCCCGACGAGCTCCCACGCGCGCTGCACCGCGTGGAAGAGGTGCGCCTCCCCGCCGGTGTCCGGGTGGGTCGCGCGGACGAGCCTGCGGTACGCGGCGCGGAGGGCGGTGGTGCCGGCCGCGGGATGCACGCCGAGCACCTCGTAGGGGGTGCGGTCGGCGGGGCTGCCCGCGCGGCTCACTCCGCCGGGGAGCCCGGGGAGGCGGGCGACTCCGACGAGGCGGCGGCCGCGTCGGCGACCTCGGCCTCCCACGGCGCCGGGATGCCGTAGTAGCGCTCGAGGAAGTCCTGCACGCGCGCCTGGCGCTCGTCGGCCGGCACCTCGGGGAAGGAGCCGTCGTTGAGGCAGAAGAAGTCCTGCGAGCGGCGCTTGAGGAGGCCGGGCAGCATGTCGAGGCCCGCGCGCGACGTGGTGTCGACGTACGCGACCTTGGCGTTCTCCTGCTGCACGGCGCGCGCCGTCATCTGGGCGTAGTAGTGGTACAGCGAGTTGGTGACCGAGATGTCCGTGCTCGACCGGAAGCGGCTGAGCTGCGTGCGGTGGAAGTCCTCCGCGAACTCGCGCTCGAGCTCCAGCAGCACGCTCTTGCGCAGCGGCGTGGCCGCGTGCTCGAGGTGGCGCGTGATCAGCCGGCCGAAGCGCTCCATGAGCAGGCGCCGGTTGACGCGCGCGGAGTTCTCGAAGCCGCTGCGGTCGGAGTCGTTGTCGCCCAGGCCGATGCGCGTGGCGGCCTCGATGAACTTGGTGATCCCGCCGGGCGAGAAGAACATGCCGGGCTGCACGGGGCGGCCGAAGAACATGTCGTCGTTCGAGTAGAGGAAGTGCTCGCTGAGGCCGGGGATGTGCTGCAGCTGCGACTCGACGGCCTGCGAGTTGTGCGTGGGCAGGGCGGCGGGATCCGTGAAGAACTCCTCGCTGCGCACGAACGTGACGCCGGGGTGGTCGGCCAGCCACGACGGCTTCGGGGAGTCGGTGACGATGAAGATCCGGCGCACCCACGGCGCGAACAGGTACACGGAGCGGAGCGCGTACTTGAGCTCGTCGATCTGGCGGAAGCGCGCCTCGGAGTCGTCGCCCTCGCCGACCACGACGTCCTTCATGCGCTCGGCGCGGCGCTTCTGGAACTCGGGGTCGTTGCCGTCGACCCAGGAGAAGACCATGTCGATGTCGAAGGTGATGTCGGACGCCTGCGCGTCGAACATGCCGCGGAGCGTCTTCCACTCGTGGCCGTACATCTCGACGGTGGCGGGCACGACCTCGGCGGCCGGCAGGATCTCGCGCGTGAGCGAGTTCTCGACCGGCCACACGATGGTCTCGCCCTCGAAGCGGAAGAACTGCAGCTCGACCGCGGTCGACGCGCCGTAGGCCAGGAGGCCCACCGGCTCGATGCGCGGGCGGTAGAGGCGGAAGATCCCGGCGTCGGGGTTGTCGGTGAGGCGGCCGTCTGCGACGAGCAGCGGCGGACGGCGACGGCCGTCGACGGTCTTCGCGTAGAGCGGCTCGTCGGCGCACGCGGCGACGAGGGCGCGGACGACGGTGTCGCGGTTCGCCACGTCGATGGCGATGACCGGGCGCTCGTCGTTGCCGCGGATCAGCCAGAAGTCGATGCCGGTCGCGAGCAGCGCGTCCCGGATGAAGAGGAGGTCCGTCACGAGCGCCTGGTGCGGCGTGAGCGTGCGGTTGACGAGCGTGGCGAGGCCCTTGCGGACGACGACGTCGGGGCGGTGGTGCGTGGTGGGCCACGTGGCGGGCGCGGGGGCGACCGCGTCGTCCTGGCGGGAGTACTCCTCCTCGCTGGTGGCGGGATCGACCGTCGGCTCGAGCGCTACGTTGAACTGCCGTGCGCTGCCCGCCATGGATCATCCCCTTGGTGCTTCTCGTGTGCCTGATGCGTGCGCCCGACCCGACGGGTGGCGACGGGACATTCTATCGAGCGCACGGGTGCGCCCCCGGTCGGGGGCGGTCAGCGGATCAGGCGCGATCGGCCGGGACGAGCGCCGGGCGGACGGCACCCGCGGCGCGCGCGGGTCGGTGCCGGCACGGTCGTCACCCCTCCACGGTGGCGGCGGGGAGGGCGTCGACCTCCCAGACCACCGGGGCCTCGAGGTACGGGTGCGTCGCGGGATCCGGCGTCTCGAGGATCGTGCGCGGGACGTCGTGCCAGCGCAGCTCCGCGAGCTCCTGGCCGGCGGGGACCGCGTACACGACGCACTCCATGCTCTCCTCGACGTCGTGGCCGTCCTCGAGGCGGAGGTCGGGCACGTCGTACGGGCACTCCGCGGCCGCGCTGATCCCGCCGAGCTGGCGCTGGATGATGTCGACCTCCGTGCCGTCGGCGAGGAACGGGCGGAGGACCGGCCCGTTCTGCGGCCCGCGCTCGCCCTCGATGAAGCGCGTCTGGACGAAGGCGAAGAACGGGATCCGGTCGGCGAAGCGCGCGCCGTCCTCGTAGCCCGACCAGTAGGTGGGCTGGCCCTCGGCGACGCCCAGCACGGACGTGGCGACCACGGGACCCGCCGTGCCGTCGGCGCCGGCGCTCGGGAGCGCGACGACCTCGCCCGCGGCGACGCGCTGGCCGGGGGC
>NZ_QWGT01000303.1 GCF_003576405.1 Clavibacter lycopersici | reverse complement strand
GCCGAGGGCCTCCGCTGCGGCGAGCAGGGCGGCGCGGTCGAGCGGCCGCGGCCCCGGGTGCCGCACCTCCTCGATCCAGAGCGTGACGCCGCCGGTCGCGTCCACGAGGGTGCCGTGCGCACGCGGCGCGCGGATCCCCTCGGGCAGCGCATCGAGCAGTCCCGACCGGTAGGCGGCCAGCTCCCGCGCGCCGTTGTCGACGAGGTACGGCACGGCCAGCGCGGGACCCTCCGTGCGCTTCTCGACGAGCGTCCACGGCAGGGCGCTGCCGTCGTCCAGGCGCGCCGACCCGCGGATCCGCGTCACCGACCGGTGCGCGAGGAACGCGTCGTACTCGAGCGGCTCGCGCACGACGCCCTCGAGCGCCGAGACGGGCCGCCCGACGAGGTCGGCGACGGCGGCCGTCAGCCCCGCGCGCCGCTCGTGGTCCATGCCCCGACGCTACCGATGCGGCGCGCTGCCGATGCGGCGCCGGGGCATCCTCGGGTCCCGCTAGTCGGCGTCCACGACGATGACCGTGACCACGGGCGTGCGGCGGTGGCGGCGCTGCAGCCAGCGCTGCAGGCCGTCGCTCATGGCGCGCTCGGCGGCGACGCCGTCGAGGTGGCGCTTGGCGGCCGCGTTCGTGAGGGCGGTGCTGATGGCGGCCTCGGCCTCGGGGATCCAGCCGTCGTGCTCCACGAAGCCGCGCGTGATGAGCTCGGCCGGGTGGATGAGCTTCTGCTCCTTCTCGTCGAAGATGCCGAGCACGGTGATCTGGCCCTCGGCCGCGAGCGTGCGGCGCTCCTCGAGCGCCTCCTCGGTCGCGACGCCGATGGTCATGCCGTCGACGAAGACGTAGGGCGCGGGCACGCGGCCGGAGATCGTCGCGCGGCCGTTCACGAGGTCGACGCTGACGCCGTCCTCGATGACGAGCGCGTTCTTCACGCCCGTGCTCTCGGCCAGGGCGGCGTTGGCGACGAGGTGGCGCCACTCGCCGTGCACGGGCAGCACGTTGCGGGGCTTCACGAGGTTGTAGCAGTAGACGAGCTCGCCGGCGCTGGCGTGGCCGGAGACGTGCACCTTCGCGTTGCCCTTGTGCACGACGTCGGCGCCCCAGCGGATCAGGCCGTTGATGACGCCGTAGATGGCGTTCTCGTTGCCGGGGATGAGCGAGCTGGCCAGGAGGATCGTGTCGCCCTCGCCCACCTCGATGATGTGCTCGCGGCGCGCCATGCGGCTGAGCGCCGCCATCGGCTCGCCCTGCGAACCCGTGCAGATGAGCGTGACCTTGTCGTCCGGCAGCTTGTTCAGCGCCTTGAGGTCGATGACGAGGCCCTTGGGGATGCGCAGGTAGCCGAGGTCGGAGGCGATCTTCATGTTGCGGACCATCGAGCGGCCCACGAACGAGACCTTGCGGCCGTACTGCTCGGCGGAGTCGAGCACCTGCTGGATCCGGTGCACGTGGCTCGCGAAGCTGGACACGACGATGCGCTTGGGCGCCGTGCGGAACACCTTCTCGATGGCGGGCGTGAGGTCCTTCTCGGCGGTGGTGAAGCCGGGGACCTCCGCGTTCGTGGAGTCGGTGAGGAAGAGGTCCACGCCCTCCTCGCCGAGGCGGGCGAACGCGCCGAGGTCGGTGAGGCGGCGGTCCATCGGGAACTGGTCCATCTTGAAGTCGCCCGTGTGCAGGACCATGCCGGCGCCCGTGCGGATCGCGACGGCGAGGCCGTCCGGGATGGAGTGGTTCACGGCGACGAACTCGAGGTCGAACTTGCCCATGGTGATGCGGTCGCCCTCCTTCACCTGGCGGGTGACGGGCTTGATCTTGTGCTCCTCGAGCTTCGCGCTGATGAACGCGAGCGTGAGGCGGGATCCGATGACGGGGATGTCGGGCCGCTCCTGCAGGAGGTACGGGACGCCGCCGATGTGGTCCTCGTGGCCGTGCGTGAGCACGATGCCGGTGATCTTGTCGAGGCGCCCGCGGAGGGTGCTGAAGTCGGGGAGGATCACGTTGATGCCGGGCTGGCTCTCCTCGGGGAAGAGGACGCCGCAGTCGACGATGAGCAGCTCGCCCTCGTACTCGAACAGCGTCATGTTGCGGCCGACGTCGCCGAGGCCGCCGAGGGGCGTGACGCGCAGGCCGCCGCGGGGCAGGCGCCCGGGCTTGGCGATGTCGAGGGCGTGGGCGTGGGAGGTGGGAGGCATGGTGCCTTTCTGGTCAGGTCGTGCGGGTGATGCCGAGGTGCGCAGGTCGTGCTCGCGCGGTTCGTGCGTGGAGACGGTGCCTCCGGTGATGTTCAGGGGCCCGTCCGCGAGGACGGGTGGTGCCGCACCGAGTCGCGGACGACGAGGGCGCACGCGACGCGCGTCGCGCTGGTGCCGTCTCGCGCCCGGTCGAACAGGGATCGGCCGATGGCGGCGAGGTCCAGTCTCACGGTGGTGAGCGGCGGCGCGCAGTGCGCGGACATGGGCGAGTCTCCCATGCCCACGACGCTGATGCGGTCAGGTGCCGGTTCTCCGGCGTCGCGGGCGGCGTGCAGGGCGCCCATCGCGGTCGCGTCGCTGGCGGCGAGGACGGCCGTGACGGCGCACCGCGAGATCAGCCTCCGGGCGGCCTCGTAGCCGGTGCGCTCGGACCAGCTGCCCTCCGCGATCGCGAAGACGGGAAGGCCGGCGGCCCGCATGGCGTCGCGCCATCCGGCGGCGCGGCGCCGGGCGGTCCCGGAGCACGCGGGCCCGGCGACGTGGCCGATGCGCGTGTGGCCGGCCGCGAGGAGGAGCTCGGTGGCGGCGCGCG
>NZ_QWGT01000302.1 GCF_003576405.1 Clavibacter lycopersici | reverse complement strand
GCCGCCGGTGATGGGGAACGCGAGGGTGCCGGTGGCGCCGTCGAGGGTCGCGGTGCCGATCACGCCGGGGGTCAGGCCGAGGGTCGTGAGGGCGCCGGTGAAGCCGGAGTCGAGGGTGACCTGCGTGTCGACGCCGGTGAGGGTGGGGATCTCCGCGAGGGGCGTGGGGTTCGCCTCGGTCGTGGCCGACGCGGACGGGGCGGCGGACGAGGAGGACGAGGGGGTCTCGGCGGGGGTCGAGCAGGCCGCGAGGCCGACGACGAGGAAGCCCGCGGTGGCGAGGCCGAAGACGGACTTGGTGAGGTTGCGCATGGGAGTTCCTTCGCTGTGTGGACTGGGGATCCGCCCGGTTCCCCGGGCGACACAGGGACTTCGGCGCCGTCGCGGAAGAGGTTGGGGCGCGTCCTCCTTTCTCAGGGGAAGGCCAGGTTCGCGGGGGCATCCCCCGGGATGACGGCGGTCGGCGACCCGATCTGCCGCGACCCGCCATTGACTTTCGACTGTCGCCGATATATCGTCGCTACATCGCGACAGAACGCCGCGATCCCCGACATCACCTGACCGGAAGGAGCGCTCATGCGCACCCACGACCACGACGACCACCTCTCGTCCCCCTCCAGCGGCGGCGTCCCCGCCGACCGCCACGAGCCCCGCATGCAGCACCACCGCGGCGGCCGCCCGCGCATCGTGCCGGGCCACCCCCTCGCCCGCGGCTTCCGTCCCGGCGACGGCCCGGGCTTCCCCGGCTTCCCGGGCTTCCCCGGCATGGGCGGCTTCGGCGGCCCCGGCTTCGGCCCGGGCCGCGGACGCGGCGGACGGGGTCGCGCCCGCCGCGGCGACGTCCGCCTCGCGATCCTGTCCCTGCTGGCGGACGCACCCTCGAACGGCTACGGCCTCATCACCGGCATCGCCGCGAAGACCGAGGGCGCCTGGCGGCCGAGCCCCGGATCCGTCTACCCCACGCTCCAGCAGCTCGTCGACGAGGACCTGATCGTCGCCGACGAGACCGGCGCGAAGAGCGTCTACTCCCTCACCGACCAGGGCCGCGCCCACGTCGAGGAGAACAAGGCGGAGATCGACGCCGCCTGGGCCGCCACCACCGACAAGTCCGAGGGCGAGGACGCGTTCCAGACGAGCCTCATGAAGCTCGCGGGCGTGATCAAGCCCCTCATGCACGACGCGACCGACGCCCAGCGCCAGGCCGCGGCGGCGAAGCTCGACGAGACTCGGCGCGCGCTGTACGCGATCCTCGCCGACTGATCCGCGGCGGCCTCCGGCCCCATGCACGACGACGGCCCCCGCTGATGCGGGGGCCGTCGTCGTGCATGGGGCGGATCAGCGGGTCGCCGCCCCCGTGTCGAGGTCGTCGCCGGCCTCGAGGTCGGGTCCGTCCGACTCGGTGATGTCGATGCCGAGGCCGCCGTCGGCGTCGTCGGCGTCGTCGTCGGCGACCTGGTCGTCGTCGAGCGGCACGACGCGCTCCTCGTCGATGGCCTCCGCCACCTCACGGGCGTCGGCTCCGACGAGCTCCTCCTCGTCGACGCCGGTGTCGTCGAGGTCGCGGTCGGCGGGATCCCGGGGGTTCTCGATGTCGCTCACGGTGCTCTCCTTCGCTGGTCGATGCGGCGCGTTCGCGCCGTCCCTCGACGGTACGCGCCCCGGCTCCGCGCGTGCTGGCCCGGCGTCCGCGGGAAGCGGCGGCAGGCCGGCTCCGATCAGGAGACGCCGACGGTGATCCGGTGCCAGCCCGTCGCGCCGTCGGGCGCGGGCGGCGCCTCGTCGGCGGTCTGCGTCGCGCCCGTGGTGTCCGTCGCGCGCACCTCGACGCTGTGGGATCCGCTCGTCGCGTCCCACGCGTACGACCACTGCCGCCACGTGTCGGCGCCCACGCCGTCACCCAGCGTCGCCTCGACCCAGTCGCCCTCGTCGACGCGGACCTCCACCTTCTGGATGCCGGTGTGCTGCGCCCAGGCCATTCCGGCGACCGCGGTGCGCCCCGCGTCCACGCGCGCGCCGGAGCGCGGGGTGTCGATGCGGGAGCCCGTCTTGATGGGGCCGCGCTCGGTCCAGCCGCGGGTCGACCAGTACGCGACGTCCTCGGCGAAGGTCGTGACCTTCAGCTCGGTGACCCACTTCGTCGCCGACACGTAGCCGTAGAGGCCGGGCACGACCATCCGCACCGGGAAGCCGTGCTGCTGCGGCAGCGGCTCGCCGTTCATGCCGACCGCGAGGATCGACGCGCGGTCGGGATCCGTGAGCGCCTCGAGCGGCGTGCTCGCGGTCCAGCCGTCCTGGCTCGTGGACAGCACCATGTCGGCGCCCGCGGTGGGGCGGGCGCGCTCGAGCAGCAGGCGGATCGGGTAGCCGAGCCAGAGCGCGTTGCCGATCAGGTCCCCGCCGACCTCGTTGGAGACGCACGTGAGGGTGGTCACGTGCTCCTCGAGCGGGAGGGCGAGGAGCTCGGCGAACGTGATCTCGACCTCCTCCTCCACCATGCCCGTGATGCGGAGCGTCCAGGAGGACGCGTCGACCGACGGCACCTGCAGCGCCGTGTCGATGCGGTAGAAGTCGGCGTTCGGCGTGACGAACGGCGCGAGGCCGGGGACGCCGAGCTCGGCTGTCGCGGGGATCGCGGCGGCGGGCGTCGCGGCGCGCGGGAGCACGAGGGTGCGGCGGAAGTCGTCCACGCGGGCGGCGGCGGCGTTGAGGCCGCGGGCCACGGATCCGGCGACGACGGAGGTGACGCCGGCCACGACCGTCATGAGGAGGAAGGTGCGGCGTTC
>NZ_QWGT01000301.1 GCF_003576405.1 Clavibacter lycopersici | reverse complement strand
GCCAGGGCGTGCCGTCGGGATGCGTCGCGAGCGCCTTGGGGCCGCCGAAGCGGGTGCCCGCGCCGGCGGCGAGCACGACGCCGGCGATCCGGTCGGCCGGCCGGTCCCCGTCGCCGCTCCGTGATCCCGCCATCCGCCCATGCTAGGAGCGCACCCGCCGCGCCCTCGCCGCCCCCGGTCCCGCGGCCTACGCTCGATGCATGGATCCCGACACCGCGTTCGCGCTCGCCCTCACCCTGACCCTCGGCGTCCCGATCCTCGTGATCATCGCGGCCGTCGTCCTCGTCGTCGCCAAGGCCCGCGGCGCCGGCTGGGGCTGGTACCTCGTGGGGACGACGATCGTCGCGCTCGTCCTCGCCCTCGGTCTCGCCGTCCTCGCGGCATGGGCGACCCGGGACGGCATCGGGCAGGTCGACGAGGGCGCCGGCGCCTTCGGGATCGTGCTCATGGGCGTCATCGGCGGCGTCGCCACCTTCGTCATCGGCCTGATCGCGGGCACGGCGGGCCTCATAGCGGCCGCCGTCCGCCGTCGCGACCTCGAGCCGTCGTCGGCGCTGGTCCGCGGCTGATCCCGCCCGTCACCGTGCACGACCGCGCGCCCGGCCGGGTCGTCCGGGCGGCGAGCGTCGTCGCGACGCGCGTGGGGCCCTCGGGCGCCTTCGCCGCCGTCCTGGTCCTCGGCCTCCTCGTCATCACGGCCGCGTCGAGCCTCTTCGCTGGTCTCTACGTGGCCGTCATCGACGACGACAGCGTCGCGCTCCTCGACGAGCCCGCGCTGCACCTCGCCATGGACGTCCGCTCGCCGTGGCTCGACACCGCCGTCGCCGTCTTCACCGAGGCCGCGGGCGTCTACGCCGTGCCGATCGTGGGCGTCGCGGTGATCGTCGCGCTCGCCATCCGCCGACGCCAGTGGGTGCCGGTCGTGCTCGGCCTCACCGCAGGCGCCGGATCCCTGCTCATGACCGAGGTCGGCAAGGAGCTCGTCGGCCGCGACCGCCCGCCGCGCGCGGACGCCGTGCCGCCCTACGAGACGTCGCCCTCGTTCCCGTCGGGCCACACCCTCAACGCGAGCGTGGTCGCGGGGATCGTCGCGTACCTGCTGGTCCTGCGGCAGCTGCGGCGGTCGACGCGCGTGCTGACGTACGCGATCGCCATCGCCTTCGCGGCGTCCGTGAGCCTCAGCCGCGTCTACCTCGGCCACCACTGGCTCACCGACGTCCTCGCCGGCTGGCTCCTCGCGCTCGCGTGGCTCGCGCTCCTCGTCGTGGCGCACCGCGTGCGCGTCCGGATGCTGTCGGCGCGCGGACGGGACGCCGACCCCACGTGATCGGCCGGTGCCTCGTCCCTTCGGATGAGGATGCGCGCCGACCCTCGGATCCGGGGCGGGATCGCCCCTAGCGTGAGGGCATGCGCCCCCGACACCGCTCCCGCCTCCGGCCGTTCGCGGAGCCCGCGGCGGGGAGTGCGTACCTCCTGTTCGCCCTCTCGGCGGGGATCGGGGGCGGGCTGCAGGAACACGGATGGACCTACGTGGTCACGGTGGTCGCGTACGCGGTCTCCATCGCGATCTCCCGGTCGGTGCCGCGGTCCGCGCTCGCCGTGGTGCTCGTGGTGCCGACCCTGCAGATGCTCGGGGTCTCCGGCATGGGGCCGCTGCTCCTCCTCGTCGCCGCCCCGGATCCTGACACGTGGCCGATCGCGGGTGCCGCCCTCGTCGTCGCGTTCGTGATCGGCCGGTCGGCGGACGCTCCCGTGCGGGCCGCGGCCCTCGCGGTCGGCGCGTTCCAGGCGGTGTGCCTCGGCTTCGCGATCTCGGCGGCCGGGTACTGGAGCGCGTGGCGCGGCCTGGGATCCGCGGACCGCGACGACGGGGTGTCGGTGGGCTGGGCCCTGCTGCTCGCCGGGATCGCAGCGGTGCTCTACCTCGGCGCGTGGGCGCTGGGCGTCGCGCTCCGGCGCGGCGTCATGGGCGATCGCGGCGGGTTCGTCGGGCTCGACGGCCTGCGCGCGCTCCGCGATCGCGGGGTGGAGGACCGGGCCCGGCTCGTGCGCGCCGAGGCCGACCTCGAGGTCGCGGGCGTGGAGCTGCGGATCGCGCAGGAGCGCAGCGGCATCGCGCAGGAGGTCCACGATGTGCTGGCGCACTCGCTCGCCGTCGTGGTCGCGGTCGCCGATGGATCGCGGTTCCTGCGCGAGACCCGGCCGGAGACGACGGAGGAGGCGCTGCGCGAGATCGCCGGGACGGCCCGGTCGGCGCTGCTCGACCTCCGCGGCCTCATCGAGGAGCTGACCGACGACAGCCACCGGCCGCAGCCGAACCTCGCCGACCTGCCCGCGCTGATCCGGGGCATGGCCGCGACCGGGATGCGCGTCGACCTCCGCACCACCGGGCGGCCCGGCGGGCTCACGCCGTCGCAGCAGCTCAGCGTCTACCGGATCGTGCAGGAGAGCCTCACGAACGCCCTCAAGCACACGCGCGGGACCCCGACCGTGGACGTCTCGTTCGTGTGGGAGGGGCCCGGTCTCGCGCTCACGGTGCGGAGCCGCGGCTCGGAGCCGGAGCCGGAGCCCGAGCCGGCCTCGAAGCTACCGCCGGCCCGGTCCCGCGGTGGGTTCGGGATCGGGAGCATGCAGGAGCGGGCGAGGCTCGCGGGCGGCTGGCTGACAGCGGAGCGCACGGATCCCGAGGAGGGCGACGCGACCGGCGGCCACCTGGTGACGGCGTTCCTGCCGACGTACGGGGACCACCCGACCGACGGACGACGACCGGCGGACGCGCGCGCCGCGGACGAGCGGGACGCGGCGGCGGCCGCCGCGGCG
>NZ_QWGT01000300.1 GCF_003576405.1 Clavibacter lycopersici | reverse complement strand
GGGCCGCCCGTCGCTGTTCGCGGCGCTCGTGCTGGTGGGCGAGATCGGCGCGGCCGTGGGTCCGCTCGCGGGCGCCGCCCTGCTCGGGCTCGGGTTCTCGGCGACCGTGCTCGTGGGCGCGGCCCTGTTCGCGGCCGTGGGGGTGGCGCTGTGGTGCGTGATCCCGGCGGACGCGGGGCGCGCGGTCTGGTCGACGCCGCGCCCCGGCGGATCCGCCGCACCTCGCCCCGACCGCTGGGCCGCCGTCCGCGACCGCCGCTTCCTCGCCTTCTCCGCCCTGTTCGCGGTGGACCTGGTGGCCTACAACCAGCTCTACCTCGGCCTGCCGCTCGAGCTCGCGCGCACGGGCGCCGGGACGGCCGCGGTCGGATCCGCGTTCCTCGCCGTCTCGCTCCTCACCATCACGCTGCAGTGGCCCGTCGCCCTCCTCGCGAAGCGGCTCGGGCCCGGCCGCGCGCTCGCCCTCGGCTTCGGGATCACCGCCACGGGCTTCGCCGGGCTCGCGCTCGCGTCCGTCGTGCCGCCGCCCCCGGGCGCCGAGCTCGTCCCCGCCGCTGTCCTCGTCGTCTGCCTCACGTTCGGCCACATGACCGCGGGGCCGGTGACCATGGAGCTCGTCCCGTCGTACGCCGCCGGCCGCCCGACCGCGTCGTACTACGGGCTGCTCGCCAGCTGCGGCGGGATCGCCGTGCTCGTCGCCGGCGGCGTGGTCGGCTCCCTGCTCGACGCCCGACCCGCCCTCGCCTGGGGGATCCTCGCCGCGCTGCCCGTCGCCGCCGCCGTCGGACTGCCCCGGCTGCTGCCCGCTCCCCCGACCACCACCCCCGATGCACCGCGCATCGCCGCCGATGCCCCGCGCATCCCCGAGACAGGACCCCATGCCCGCTAGCCGCTCCCGCCCCGCCCGCTCCGCCGCCCTGATCGCCCTCGCCACCGCGTCCGTGCTCGCCCTCAGCGGCTGCTTCGCCGCGAGCCCGGGATCCACCACCGGCGGATCCGCCGACGGCGACGGCCGCATCCGCCTCGCCATGCTGCAGCCGCCGAGATCCGGCCTCACCCCGCTCAGCGACGACGCCTTCAAGCTCGCGCGCTGGAGCACGGCGGAGACCCTCGTGACCCTCGACGACCTCGGCGACGCCCAGCCGCAGCTCGCCACCGGCTGGACGCGCGTCGACGACCTCACCTGGGCCTTCGACATCCGGCCCGACGTGCCGTTCCACGACGGCACGATCCTCACGGCCGCGCAGGCCGCCGCCTCGCTCACCGCCGCCGCGACCGCGAGCCCGAAGCCGCGGATCCTCGACGGCGTCGACCTCACCGCGACCGCGGACGGCGACCGGCTGGTCGTCCGCACCGCGACGCCGGACCCGCTCGTGCCGCAGCGCATGTCGAGCCCGCAGCTCGCGATCCTCGCCGCCTCGGCCTACGGCGCCGACGGCACCGTCTCGCCGGTCGGCACGGGCACGGGTCCGTTCCGACTCACCGCGGTGGACGGCACGTCGTCCGCCACGCTCGACCGGTTCGACGACTACTGGGGCGGGCGCGCCGCGTCCGCCGGCATCGACGTGCGCTTCGTCCCCGACGGCACCGCGCGCGCCGCCGCGCTCCGCACCGGCACGGCCGACGTGGTCGAGGCGATCCCCGTGGGCCAGGCCGCGCAGGTCGATCCGCAGCTCCTCCACGAGGTCGCCATGCCGCGCACGAACACGCTGTACCTCAACACGCGGACGGGACCGTTCGCGGATCCCGCCGTGCGCGCCGCCGCCCAGGCCGCCGTCGACCGCGCCGCGCTCGTCTCGGGCGTCTACGAGGGCCGCGCCGACGAGGCCGACGGGCTCCTCGGACCGGCGCTGCCCTGGGCCGCCGACCTCCGCGGCGACGCCTCCTACCGCGACGCCATCGCCGGCCGCGCGGCACCCGCGGAGGTGGACGGCGTGCCCATCACGCTCGGCACGTTCACCGACCGCGCCGAGCTCCCCGAGGTCGCCGTGCAGCTCGAGCAGCAGCTCGAGGCCGCCGGCTTCCAGGTGACGCAGGACGTGCGCGAGTACCAGTACATCGAGGCCGACGCGCTGGCGGGGAAGTTCGACGCGTTCATCCTGTCGCGCGCCACCGTTCTCGACTCGGGCGATCCCGCCGCGTACCTCTACAGCGACTTCGCGTGCGAGGGCTCGTTCAACATCTCGCAGCTGTGCGACCCGGCCGTCGACCAGGCCCTCACCGCGGCGTCCGCGCTGCCGGCGGGACCCGAGCGCCGCGCCGCGATCATGGGGGTGGAGGCGCGCGTGCTCGCCGACGACGCCGCGGTCCCGCTCCTGCACGAGCGCGTGATCCAGGGCGAGGCCGCCGGGGTCACGGGCGCCGTGCGGGATCCCCGCGAGCGCGCGCTCATCACCGCCGACACGCGCGTCGAGCGCTGATGGGCCGCGCGCGCGACGGGCTCGTCGTCGGGGCGTCCCGTGCGGTCGCGATCGCGGCCGTCGTGGCGCTCGTCGGCGCGCTGCCGTGGCTCTCGGGCCGCTCCCCGGAGTACACGATCCTGCGCGCGCGCTACTCCGACCTCGAGGCCACCCCGGAGGCGCTCGCGTCCGTCCGCGCGCAGCTCGGCCTCGACCGCGGGCCGCTCGCCGTATCGCTGGACTGGCTCGCGGGCGTGGTCCGCGGCGACCTCGGCACGTCGTGGATCTCGGGCCGCCCGGTGCTCCCGGGCACGCTCGACGCGCTCGGCGTCTCCCTCACGCTCATGGCCTTCGCGATCGCGGTGGCGGTGGGCGTGGCGGCGCTCCTCTGCGCACCCGCCCTCCGCGCCGCGACGCGCGGCCGCCGCAGCCGCGGATCCG
>NZ_QWGT01000299.1 GCF_003576405.1 Clavibacter lycopersici | reverse complement strand
CGGCAGCGGCGCGTCCGCGAGCCAGGCGCGCAGCAGCGCGCCCGCATCGCCGGCCGCGGCCACGAGGTCGTCGGTGGTGCGCGGATCCGTCCACGCCGGATCCGTCCACGTGCGCAGCAGCTCCCGCCACGACGCGTCGCCGAGCGTCAGCCGCAGCGCGTGGAGGGCGAGGGCGCCGCGCTTGTAGACGACGTCGTCGAACATCGACTCGGGCCCGGGATCGCCGATGCCCATCTGCGTGCCGTAGCGGTCGAGGCGCGCGTGGTGCTGGCGCGCGAGCTGGTCGGCGGTCGGCCCGCCGGACTCCTCCGACCACAGCCACTCGGCGTAGCAGGCGAAGCCCTCGTTGAGCCAGATGTGCTGCCACGACGCGAGGCCCACCGAGTTGCCGAACCACTGGTGCGCGAGCTCGTGGGCGACGAGCCGCTCGGATCCGCCGGTGCCGTCCGCGTGGTTCGAGCCGAGCACGGCCATCGCCTGCGCCTCGAGCGGGATCTCCAGCTCGTCGTCGGTGACCACGACCCGGTACTCGTCGAACGGGTACGGCCCGAACAGCGTCTCGAAGAACGCCATCATGCGCGGCACGGGCGCGAGGTCCTGGAGGACCCGGGCCTCGCGCGGCTTCGGGTACGCGAACACCGCCTGCGTGGATCCGGCGGGCACGCGCCGCTCGGCGTAGCGGCCGATCTGCACGGTGGCGAGGTACGGCGCGGTCCGCGCGTCCTGCTCGTAGGTCCAGGTGGCGCGGCCCGAGCGCTCGAGCCGGGAGACGAGCCGGCCGCTCGCGATGACGGAGTAGTCGACCTCGCACGCGACGCGGATCCGGAACGTCGCCCGGTCGTCCGGTCGGTCGTTGCAGGGGAACCACGTGGATGCGCCGCTCGGCTGCGACGCGACGAGCACGCCGTCGCCGAGCTCCTCCCAGCCGAGGTCGCCCCAGGTGGTGCGGCGGGGGCCGGGCTCGCCGGAGTACGAGACGTCGACCGTGAAGGACGCGCCCGCGGGGATCGGCGCGGCCGGGGTCACGACGAGGCGCCCGCCGCGCTGCACGTGCCGGGTCTCGCGGCGGCCGTCCACGCGCACGTCGCCCGCGCGCAGGCCCGTGAGGTCGAGCTCGAAGCGGGGGAGCGGCTCGCGCGCGACTGCGGTGATGACCGCGCGTGCCTTGAGACGGTTGCGGGCCACGCGGTAGTCGAGGTCGAGGTCGTAGCGCTCGACCGCGTACGCGGAGGATCCGACCTCGGGGGTGTACTCGTCGCCGGACGCGGGGCCGGCCGTGGCCCTCACCGGCGACCGGCGGTCGCGCGCGCGGCGGTGTCGGCGGTCTCGGCGGGAGCGGTGGCGGGGGCGTCCGCGGTCGTCGCGGGCAGGTAGCGTCCCGTCTTCACCTCGCGCCACGGGCCGATCGGGTTGCCGCTCCAGCGGCTGGCCTCGGGCACGAGCTCCCCGCGCATCACGAGGCTCGCGGGCCCCACGGTGGCCTGCGGCCCGATTCGCGCCGCGGGGAGGATGACGCTGTGCGGCCCGAGGGTCGCACCCGCGTCGAGGGTGACGGTGTCCATGCTCATGATCCGATCATGGAACAGATGCGTCTGGACGACACAGCCGCGGTTGATCGTGGATGCATCCCCGAGGGTCACGAGGTCCGCCTCGGGCAGCCAGTGCGAGTCGCACCAGACGCCGGATCCGATGCGCGCGCCGAGGCTGCGCAGCCACCAGACGAGCGCGGGCGTGCCGGCGGCGGACGATGCGAACCACGGCGCAGCGACCATCTCGGTGAAGACGTCCGACACCTCGCTGCGCCACACGAACGACGACCACAGCGGGTGCTCCTCCGCGCGGATCCGGCCGATGAGGATCCACTTCGCGGCTGTCGAGATGCCCGCCGCCACCGCGCCCGCCACGAGGAGCACGACGCCGCCGAGCAGGAACGCGGCGAGCGGGCCCCATGCCGAGGTGAGCGCGGCGAGCGTCACGAGCACCGCGAGGCCGATCGCGCATGTCGCGAACACGGGCAAGACGCGGAGCAGCTCCCACAGTATGCGGGCCACGCGCAGCCGGGTCGGCGGCCGGAACGTGCGCGAGTCGTCGGCCGCGGCGACCGTGCGCCGGAGCCGGACGGGCGGGGAGCCGAGCCAGGAGGATCCGGCCTTCGACTTCGTGGGCGCGGCCGAGAGCACGGCGACGAGCCCGTCCTTCGGGACCTTGTGGCCGGGGCCCGCCATGCCCGAGTTGCCGAGGAACGCCCGCTGGCCGATCTCGGCGCGCGCGACGCGCATCCACCCGCCGCCGAGCTCGTACCCGGCGACGAGCGTGTCGTCGGCGAGGAAGGCGCCGTCGCGGATCGTGGTCATCGCGGGGATGAGCAGCACGGTCGACGCCTCGACGTCCTTCCCGACGCGCGCACCGAGAAGCCGCAGCCAGACGGGCGTGAAGAGGCCGGCGTAGAGCGGGAAGAGCACGGTGCGCGCGAGGTCGAGCAGGCGCTCGGTGGTCCAGAGCTGCCAGCCGACGCGGCTGCGCACCGCGTGGATGCCCTCCGTGACGCCGAGGCCGAGCAGGCGCACGGATCCCGCCACGAGCAGCGCGAGCACGAGCCCCGTCACGAGCACGGCGGGCACGAGCGCGCCGAGGCCGCGCCACCACACGTCGCCGAGGTCGTCGGATCCGCGGATGGCGGCCGCGAGGATCCCGCCGCCCGCGACGAACGCGACCACCGGCACGAGCGCGGTCGCGACCGACGAGACGCCGTACGCCGTGACCCAGCGCGTGCCGCGCGGCGGCCGGTGATCGGGCCACCAGACGCGGGCCTTCCCCTCGCGCGCGGCGGGGGACCCGGCCCA
>NZ_QWGT01000298.1 GCF_003576405.1 Clavibacter lycopersici | reverse complement strand
CGACGCGCTGCGCGACGGCCTGGCCCGATCGGTGCCGCTGTGGCCGCTCGGGCTGCCCGCGGCCGACGACCGCTGGGCGTCCGTCGCGCACGACGCCGGTGACGCCGTCGTCGTCTCCGTCTGGGACCGGGGCGACGACGCCGGCACCGCGACCCTGTCCTTCCCGTCGCTCGTCGGCCGCCGCGTCGACGTCGCCACGGTCTTCCCGCGCCGGCTCGCGGCATGGGACGCCGAGTGGGAGGCGGGCCGCGGGATCCTCACCGTCCGGTCGGTGCCGGGCGGACCGTCCGCGCGCGTGCTGGAGCTGCGCCGCCGGTCGTGAGCTGCGGCCGCCCACCGCGCGGGTGCCCGCGATGCGGGAGGATCGCCGCGTGACCCCATCCACCGGATCCGCCGCCGCGCTCCTCGCCGCCTACGACGCGCAGCTCCGCACCGACGCCGAGACCCCGAACGCGCTCGAGGTGCGGCAGCTCGGCCCGCTGCGCCTCGTCGTCCTCCCGGGCGGGCGCGGCTTCATCACCTACGCCGACCTCGGCGGGCTCGACGAGGCGGGGCTGAGCCAGCTCGTCCCCGCGGCGCTCGCGCGCTACCGCGACGACCCCGCCATCACGACCGTGGAGTGGAAGACCCGCGGCCACGACCACGCGCCCGGGCTGGACGGGATCCTCCGCGCCAACGGCTTCGTGCCCGAGGAGCGCGAGTCGATCATGCTGGGCGAGGCGCGGGCGCTCGCGGTCGACGTGCCGCTGCCCGCGGGCGTCACGCTCCGGCGCATCACCGCGGAGGCCGACGTGCGGGCCATGAGCGCCATGCAGGACGAGGTCTTCGGCGACCCGGTCTCCGCGGACCACGCCGACGCGATCCTCCGCCGCCTCGGTCTCGACGACGGCATGGAGCTGTGGGTCGCCGAGGCCGAGGGGCGGATCGTCTCGGCGGGCCGGCTCGAGCCCGTCGCGGGATCCGACTTCGCGGGCCTCTGGGGCGGGTCGACCGTGCCCGAGTGGCGCGGCCGCGGCATCTACCGCGCCCTCACCGCGGCCCGCGCGCGCTCGGCCCTCGCCGCCGGTCGCACCCTGGTGCACAGCGACTCGACCGACTTCTCCCGCCCCATCCTCGAGCGCTCCGGACTCGTCGCCTGCTCGACGACCACGCCGTACGCCTGGTCGCGCTGACGCGTACGGCACCGTGGCTGCCGGAGTTGACTGGATCCGTGCAGACGTTCCTCCCCTACCCGGACCTCGCCGAGAGCATGGCCGTGCTCGACGACAAGCGGCTCGGGAAGCAGCGCGTCGAGACGCTCCAGGTGATGAAGGCCGTGACCGTCGCCGGCTACGGCTGGCAGAGCCACCCCGTCACGCGCATGTGGCGCGGGTACCGGCCCGCGCTCATGGAGTACCAGGAGGCGACCTGCGCCGAGTGGACCCGCCGCGGCTTCGCCGACACGTGCTTCGAGAAGACGCTCGCGATCATCGCCGAGGTGCCCGAGGACCTCGCCGCCTACACGGAGGGCCGCATCGAGCTCCCGCCGTGGTGGGGACGCCCGGAGCTGCACCTCTCCCACCGCTCGAAGCTGCTGGCCAAGGCGCCGGAGCTGTACCGGCCGGCGTTCCCGGGGGATCCGGACGACCTCGACTACGTGTGGCCCGCCGCGGGCGCGTGATCCCCGATTCCCCCACCCGGGGTACCGTATCCCCGTGAGCATCACGAGCAGCGCGGCGCCCTCGGGGCGTGGGGAGGTCGTCGGCGGCACGTCCGTCGGCACCAGGTAGTCACCGGATCCGTCGCCGTGCCCCGCGAGGGCCGGCCCCTCTCCGGCGCGCCGTCGATCCACGAGGATCCGGCCGCCGTCCCGACATCCGTCCCCGCGGCACCGCCGCGACCCCGCACGAAGGGCACCGCATGCTCCCCCTGACCGAATCCGCCATCCGCTCCTCGCTCGTCAACGCCTCGCAGCGCGAGACGCGCGACATCCGCCTCCCCGAGGGCTTCGCCGAGCTCGCCTGGGACCGCCTCGACTTCCTCGGCTGGCGCGACCCGAAGGCCCCGCAGCGCGGGATCGTCGTCGTCCCGGTGGGTGACGAGCTGATCGGCGTGCTGCTGCAGCAGTCCTCCACCGCCCCGCGATCCCGCGCCCAGTGCACCTGGTGCCAGGACGTGCGCCTGCCCAACCCGGTCGTGTTCTACGGCGCGCGCCGGGCGGGCGCCGCGGGCCGCAACGGCAACACCGTCGGCACGCTCGTCTGCACCGACTTCGAGTGCAGCGCGAACGTGCGGAAGCCGCGGCCGATCCCGTACCTCGGCTTCGACCCGGCGGCGGCGACCGCGCAGCTCATCGACGACCTGCGGAGCCGGGTCGCGGCGTTCGCCGCCGACGTCGCGTCCACGCGCTGACGCCGACCCCCGCGTCCGCCCCCGCGTCCGCCATGCTCGGAGCATGCTGCTGCGCACCGTGATCCTGTTCGCCCTCGCCGCGGTCGCCGAGATCGGCGGCGCCTGGCTCATCTGGCAGGCGGTGCGCGAGGGCAAGCCGTGGTGGTGGGCCGGGCTCGGCGTGATGGCGCTCGGCGCGTACGGCTTCATCGCGACGCTGCAGCCGGACGCGTCCTTCGGGCGGATCCTCGCGGCCTACGGCGGCGTCTTCGTCGCGGGATCCCTCGCGTGGGGGGCCGTCGTGGACGGCTACCGGCCGGACCGGTGGGACGTGGTCGGCGCGCTCGTCTGCCTGCTCGGCGTCGCGGTGATCATGTTCGCGCCGCGCGGGCAGGGCGCCTGACGCGGAGCCCGCGCGGACGCGCGCGCCCGCCTCGGAGGGCGGACGCGCGCGTGTGGGTGGGTCGGCCGGGCCAGCGCGATC
>NZ_QWGT01000297.1 GCF_003576405.1 Clavibacter lycopersici | reverse complement strand
CGGTGCCCGGCCGGGATCCCGCGGCCGCGAGTCCGTCGTCGAACGCGTCGGCGGGCAGCTGCTCGCCGCGTTCTGCCGCCTCGAACAGGGCGAGCGCGCCGGCCCGCTCCGCGTCGCGCTCGGCCTTCTCGGCCGCGCGCTTGGTCGCCGAGCGGTACCTCGTGGGCAGCACGGCCGTGCCGATCCGCACCGAGTTCGCGGCGAGGAGCGGGCCCATGATCGCCATCACCAGCACGTAGAGGCCCGCGAACGGCTGGATCCGCTCGTCCAGCCCCGCCGACAGCGACAGGGTCGCGAGGATGAGCGCGAACTCGCCGCGGTTCTGCAGGATGAAGGCCGTGTTGATCCCGGCCTGCGCGCCGTGCCCGTTGAGCCACGCGACGAACTGGCCGGCGATGAGGTTGAGGACGACCGTCATCAGCACGGCGAGGAGCACCGGCACGACGACGGTGGGGAACTCGCCGGGATCCAGCGCCAGCCCGAAGTTGAGGAAGAAGAACGCGCCGAACACGTCGCGCAGCGGGATGGCGATCTGCTCGATGCGGTTGCGCACGCGGGTCGCGCCGAGCACGAGCCCGATGAGGAAGGCGCCGATCGCGTCGGTGACGCCGAGTACCTCGCCGATGCCGCCGAAGAGGATCGCCAGGCCGAAGAACAGGACGGTGAACAGCTCCACGTCGCGCGTGCGCAGGAACCGCGACAGGAACGCGCCGCCCCTCCGGGCGACCGTGAACATCACCACGAGGAAGGCGAACGAGACCGCCAGCTGGCCCACCACCGCCCACGGCTCGGTCTCGCCGCTCAGCACGACCGACACGATGGCGAGGTAGACGGCGATGAAGATGTCCTCGACCACGGTGACGCCCAGGATCATGGGCGTCTCGTCGTTGGCCAGGCGGTTCAGCTCGATGAGGAGCTTGGTGACGATGGCGCTCGAGGAGGTCGCCGTCATGCCCGCGACGATGAGCGCCTCGCGCGTGCCCCAGCCGAGCGCGAACCCGAACGCGAAGCCGACGCCCATGTTGATGAGCACGTACGAGCCGCCCGAGACGATGAGCTTGCCGGCGTTGCCGAAGAACTCGTCCTGGTCGAACTCCAGCCCGAGGTTGAACAGCAGGAGGATCAGGCCGAAGACCGCGATCAGCTCGATGTCGGCCGAGGCGAAGTCGAGCGGGAACCAGTCGACGTTCGGGCTCGCGAGGAGCCCGATGAGCATGTAGATGGGGATCGCGGGCAGGCCGATGCGCTTGCCGAGCTGGCCGAACGCGTAGGCGAGGACGAACAGCAGGCCGAGGACGATGAGGTCTTGGCCGTGGTGCACCCGCTACCCTCCGTCCGGCGCGGAGCCGGGCGCGGGGCGGTGCGGGAACTCGCCCGTCCGGTAGAACGCGAAGGCCTTGGCGACCTTCTCGGGGGATCCGGCCACGACGAGCGTGTCGCCCGGGTAGACGGTGAAGTCGTCCGACGGCGCCGGGTTCGCGGACTCGCCGCGGACGACCGCGACGACGGTGAGGCCCACGACGCCGCGCGAGGCGAGGTTGCCGAGCGCCTGGCCGGCGATGTGGTCGTCGTAGTCGACCGTGAACCAGTCGATGCTGAGGCCGGGGATCTGGTCGAGCTTGTCGAGCGACTCGGTGATGCGCGTGCCGCCGAGCAGCTCGGCTAGCGTGTGCGCCTCGTCCTCGCTCAGGCGGAGCGAGACCTTCTGCGTGTCGGGACCGTCCTGCTCCTCCGAGAAGGTGATCAGGTCGCTGTGGCCGGAGCGGTGGGCGATGACGCCGACCTTGCCCCCGTCGTCGGTGATGAAGGTGTGCAGCACGCCGACACCCGGCAGCTTGACGCGACGGACCTCCGCCATGCGCGCACCTCCCTCTTCCTGTGGTTCACAACGCGGGCCGCGCTCCGGGTGTTCCCGCCCGGAGTCGGACGACCCGTGCTCGGGTGGACTGCCTACTTGCCGTACGGCGCGACGACGACCTCGACGCGCTGGAACTCCTTGAGGTCGGAGTAGCCCGTGGTGGCCATGGCCCGACGCAGCGCGCCGACCAGGTTGGCGCTGCCGTCCGCCGTGGTGGACGGGCCGTAGAGGATCTGCTCGAGCGGCGCGACCTGGTCGACCCGGACGCGGTGGCCGCGGGGCAGCTCGGAGTGGTGCGCCTCGGCGCCCCAGTGGAAGCCCTGGCCCGGGGCGTCTGTCGCGCGGGCGAGCGTCGAGCCGAGCATGACCGCGTCGGCGCCGACCGCGATGGCCTTGACGATGTCGCCCGAGCTGCCGAGGCCGCCGTCGGCGATGACGTGCACGTAGCGGCCGCCGGACTCGTCCATGTAGTCGCGCCGCGCACCGGCGACGTCGGAGAGCGCGGTGGCCATGGGCGCGTGGATCCCCAGGGTCGAGCGCGTCGTGGACGCCGCTCCCCCGCCGAACCCGACGAGCACGCCCGCCGCGCCCGTGCGCATGAGGTGCAGGGCCGCGGTGTATGTGGCAGCGCCGCCGACGATGACGGGCACGTCGAGCTCGTAGATGAACTTCTTGAGGTTGAGGGGTGCCGCCGCCTTGGAGACGTGCTCGGCGGAGACGGTGGTGCCGCGGATCACGAACAGGTCGACGCCCGCCGCGACCACGGTCTCGTAGTGGTCGGCCGTGCGCTGGGGCGAGAGGGCCGCGGCGACGACGACGCCGGCCGCGCGGATCTCCGCGATGCGCGCCGTGATGAGCTCGGGCTTGATCGGCTCGGCGTAGATCTGCTGCATGCGGGCGGTCGCCGACTCGGGCGGCAGCGAGCGGATCTCCTCGAGCAGGCGCTCGGGGTGCTCGTAGCGGGTCCAGAGGCCCTCGAGGTCGAGGACGCCGAGGCCGCCGAAGCGCCCCATCGCGATGGCCGTCGCCGGGGAGACG
>NZ_QWGT01000296.1 GCF_003576405.1 Clavibacter lycopersici | reverse complement strand
CGAGCGGACGCATCGCGAGCGGGTAGGCCGGCGCGCGGGCGGCGGGCGGTGCGGGCGCGGGTGCGGGTGCGGGTGCGGGTGCGCTCACGCGAGCACCCCCGATCCCGCCGCGGGTGCGCCTTCCGGCAGCCCGAACTCCTGGAACGCGATCCGCTCCTCCACCGGGTACGGCTCCCGTCCCGTGATCGCGCGCAGGATCCGCGAGTTGCGGTGCGCCGTCATCCCGAGGTCGGGCGCGACGAAGCCGTGCGTGTGCACCTCCGCGTTCTGCACGAAGAGCGTCCCGGCGTCGTCGACCGTGTGCTCGCGCGCCACGTCGAGGCGGCCGCGCGCGTCGCGGTGCACGCGGTCGCCGAGCCCGTCGAGGATCCGCGGGGCCTGTGCGTCGTAGCCGCTCGCCATGACCACCGCGCCCGTCGGCCACTCGCGCTCCGCCCCCGTCTCGGCGTGCCGGAGCCCGAGGACGGCGCCGCCGTCCGGTGTGCCGCGTGACGAGACGACCTCCGCGTTGGTGAGCAGCCGGGTCGGCACGCCGGATCCCGCGTCGCCGCCGGGCGCGAGCCGCCCCTCCGCCCGCAGCGCGTCGAACGCGAGCCTTTTCCGGTAGAGCGTCTGGAAGACGTCGTCGATGAGCTCGGAGTCGATCCCCTTGTAGAGGTTCCGCTGCTCGCGCAGCAGAACGTCGCGGGTATCGGCGGGCAGGCCGAAGAAGTGGTCGCTGTACTCGGGGCTCGTCATCTCGAGCGTGAGGCGCGTGTACTCGAGCGGGAAGAACCTGGGCGAGCGCGTGATCCAGTCGAGCCGGTAGCCGCGCACGTCGATGTCCTCGAGGAGGTCGCGGTAGATCTCCGCCGCGCTCTGCCCGCTGCCGACGACCGTGATCGCGTCCCGCTCCTGCAGCCGGGTCTTCGCGCCGAGGTAGCCGGAGCTGTGGATCACGCCGGGCAGGTCGCGCACGGCCTCGGGCAGCCACGGCGGCGTGCCCACGCCGACCACCAGGTTCCGCCCGCGGTGCACGTGCGCGGCGCCCGCGGCGTCGACCGACTCGACGACGTACGCGCCGCGGCCCTCGTCGAAGGAGATCGCCCGCACGTCGCGGTCGAGCTCGATCCCCCGCGCGCGCTCCGCCGCCCACCTGCAGTAGGCGACGTACTCGCTGCGCAGGGGGAAGAAGTCCTCGCGGATGTAGAAGGAGTACAGCCGCCCGGTGTCCTTGAGGTAGGCGAGGAACGAGAAACGCGAGGTCGGATCCGCGAGCGTCACGAGGTCGGCGAGGAACGGCGTCTGCAGGTGCGCGGTCGGCAGCATCATGCCGGGGTGCCAGTCGAAGCGCGGCTTCCGCTCGAGCACCACGAGGTCCAGGTCGTCGAGCGGATCCGCGAGGCAGGCGAGCCCGAGGTTCGCGGGGCCGAGGCCCACGGCGACCACGTCGCGGATGCGGTCGGGGGCGAGGGCGGCGTCGCGGGCGCTCATCGGCCGACCTCCGTGGCTGCAGCGGCAGCGGTCGCCTGCGCCGCGTCGCCCAGCCCGGCGTCGAGCGCGTCGCCCGCCGCGACCACCATCCCCAGGATCTCCTGGATGTGCGCGTCCGTCGTCGCCGGGTTCAGCAGCGTGAGCTTCAGGTGCGCGCGGCCGTCCACGCGCGTGGCCGCGACCATCGCGCGGCCCGAGTCCTGGATCGCCTGCCGGATGCCGCGGTTCACGGCGTCGGAACGTGCTCCCGCGTCGGGTCCCGCGGATCCGTCCCGCTCCCCCGCCGGCACGTACCGGAACACGAGCGCGCTGATCTCCGGCCGCACCACCACGTCGAGCGCCGGATCCCGCCTGAGCGCGGACCACGTGCGGTCGGCGAGCGCGATGACGTCGTCGAGCATCCGCCCGACCCCGTCGGCACCCACCGTGCGGAGGGTGAGCCAGAGCTTCAGCGCGTCGAATCGGCGGGTGGTCTGCAGCGACTTGTCGACCTGGTTCGGGATCTCCTCGTGCGCGCGGTCGGCCGGGTTCAGGTAGTCGGCGTGCAGCGTCGCGTGCCGGAGCGTGCGGCCGTCGCGCACGAGGAGCGCGCTGGAGCTCACCGGCTGGAAGAAGGTCTTGTGGTAGTCGACGGTCACGGAGTCGGCCCGCTCGATCCCGTCGAGCAGGCGCCGGTGCCGGAGCGACGTCAGGAGGCCGCCGCCGTACGCCGCGTCGACGTGCAGCCAGATCCCCTCGCGTCGGCAGACGTTGCCGATGGCGGGCAGCGGGTCGACGCTGCCGAAGTCGGTGGTGCCGGCGGTCGCGACGACGGCGACGGGCAGGAGGCCGGCCGCGTAGCAGCGCGCGAGCTCGCGCTCGAGGGCGTCGACGCGCATCCGCTTGGCGTCGTCGCTCGGCACGCGGATGACCGCGTCGGGGGCGAGGCCGAGGATCCGGGCGCTCTTCTCGACGCTGAAGTGCCCGACGTCGCTGACGAGGATCCGCATCCGCTGCCGGTCAGCTGGCGCCAGTCCGTGCACCGCCGCCGCCTCGTCGCGCGCCAGCAGCAGCGCCTGCAGGTTCGACTGGCTGCCGCCGCTCGTGAAGACGCCGTCCGCCTCGTCGCCGAGGCCGGCGCGGCCCGCCGTCCAGTCGATGAGCGCGCGCTCGATGAGGGTCGCGCCCGCGCTCTGGTCCCACGTGTCCATCGACGTGTTGACGCTCGACAGGATGAGCTCCCCCGCGATGGCCGGGATGAGGATCGGGCAGTTGAGGTGCGCGACGTACGACGGGTCGTGGAACCAGACCGCGTCGCGGAGGTATAGGTCGTCGAGCTCGTCGAGGGCGTCGTCGAGGCCGCCGAGCGGGCGGTCGAGGTCGAGCCCCGCGAAGGATCCGCGGAGCCGGTCGGGCGTGATGCCGGTGAAGGGCCCGTCGGCGCGGCGGGCGGCCGCGCGCACGTGGTCGGCGGCGGCGCG
>NZ_QWGT01000295.1 GCF_003576405.1 Clavibacter lycopersici | reverse complement strand
GTGCCGCAGCGCGTGCCGCAGCCGCACGCCCGCCTCCGACTCGCCGCGCGCCCGGGCGGCCAGCGCGAAGGGGGAGTCGAGCGCGTCGAGCAGGGCCTCGCGCATGATCTGCCCGAGGAAGCCGGCCAGCGGGATCGCGAGCGTGAGCACCGGCAGCACGAGGCCGGCCGGCGAGGTCCCGCTCACGGCCGGCAGCCAGCCGAGGCCCGTGGAGAAGACCAGGATCAGCACCACGCCGATCCAGAAGTGCGGCAGCGAGGCCGCCACGATCTCGACGCCCGCGCCGACGGCGCCGGCCACGCGCCCCGCGCCGGTGGAGACGAGGGCGAGGCCGAGCGCGAGGATCCACGCCACCGCGAGCGCCAGCACGGCGAGCAGCAGCGTGCCGGGCAGCTGCCGCGCGAGCACCGTGACGACGTCCTCGCGGAGGGCGTACGAGCGGCCGAGGTCGCCCTGCGCGAGGCGGCCGAGCTGCGCGAGGTACTGCGCGAGGAGGGGCTGGTCGAGCCCGTACTCGGCGCGCACGGCGGCCACCGCCTCGGGCGGCGCCTGCGATCCCGGGCCGCCGAGGATCGCCTGCGCCGGGTCGCCCGGGATCAGCCGGACGGCGAGGAACGTGACGGTCGCGACCGCCCAGAGCACGAGGACCGCGCCGCCGATCCGGGCCCCGACGGCCCGCAGGAGCGCGGGATGACGGGAGCCGGACGCGGGGACGGCGCGGCCGCGCGTCACCGGGCGAGCCAGGTGTCGTACAGGGTGGGCGTCGCGACCGACGGCAGGGCGCGGAGGCCCTGCACATCCGTCCCGTGCAGGAAGTGGTTCTGCTGGTCGTAGAGCGGGAGGATCCAGTACCCCGCCATGACCCGCTGCTGCACGTCGGCGTAGAGCGCGTTCCTGCGGTCGAGGTCGGTCGTGGAGCGCGCCTCGGCGAGCGCCTGGTCGATCTCCGGCACCGAGACCTTGGCGTGGTTCGCGAAGTAGCCGCTGGGCGCGGGCGTGATCCCCGAGGTGTCGTAGAGGATCCGCAGCACGTCGGGGCCGGCCTTCGTGTACGGCGCGCTGACGAGCTCGTACGCGTCGTCGCCCAGCGCCTCGTACCAGGAGCCGAGGTCCATGGGCTCGAGCTGCACGTCGAACCCGACGGCCTTCACGTTCGCCTGGATCTGCTCGAACAGCGACTGCTCGGCGGGGATCGACTGGTTGGTGCTCACGGGGAAGCGGAGCGTGAGGCGCTGGCCGTCCTTGGTGCGGATCCCGTCGGCGTCCTCCGCGGACCAGCCGGCCTCGTCGAGGAGCTCGGCGGCGCGGTCGGCGTCGATGGCGAACAGGTCGGGGTCGGAGACGGCAGCGGGCTCCGTGCTCGCGAGCGGCGAGTACGAGCGCTCTGCGGTGCCCTGGAACAGCGCGGTGATCCCCGCGTCCACGTCGGCGGAGCGGATGAACGCCTCGCGCACGCGCTCGTCGTCGAACGGCGCCTGGCCGGAGTTCAGCTCGATGCGGTTGGAGGCGCCCGGCCGCGGCGCGTCGAGCTCGCCGAGCGCGTCGCCCGCCGTCGCGGAGGCGATCGCGTCGGGCTGCGCGTTGTCGATCACGTCGACCTCCCCGCTCTGCAGGGCCGCGTAGCGGGAGGCGGCGTCCGGCAGGAAGCGCCAGTCGATGCGCTCCAGGTACGCGGGACCCGTGTGCGCGGCGTCCGCGGGCGGCGACGAGTAGTCGTCGTTGCGGACGAGCGAGATCGACTGCTGGCGGTCCCAGCGCTCCACGCTGAACGGGCCGGTGCCGATGGGCTGCGCGCAGTTCGCGTCCGTGCCGCGGGCTATCCCGGCGGGCGACTCCATCGCGAGCCACGGCTGCGAGAGCGACTCGAGCAGCGCGCTGTCGGGGGTCGAGAGCGTCAGCTGCACGGTGGACGCGTCGACCGCGGTCGCGTCGCTGATCGCCTGCAGCGCGAGGTAGCCGGTGGAGGAGAGCGTGGCGGGATCCTGCACGTGGCGGATGTTCGCGACCACAGCGTCGGCGTCGAACGGGGTGCCGTCCGTGAAGGTGACGCCCTGGCGCAGCTCGAGCTCGAGGCCGAGGCCGTCGTCGCTCCAGGTCCAGCTGTCGGCGAGCCACGGCGTGATCCCGCCCTTCCCGTCGAGCGACACGAGCGGCTCGAGGAACTGGGAGGAGACGAGCGCCTGCGGGTAGTTGCCGCCGACGTGCGGGTCGAGGCACTCCGGCTCGGCGTCGCCGGACGCGTAGACGAGCGTGCCGCCGGACACGGGCGTGGTCGACGCCTCCGGGGTGGCCGAGGTGCAGCCGGTGAGGACGAGGGCGGACGCCGCGAGGGCGCCGAGGCCCGCGAGGGCGCGGGCGCGCGAGGTGGGGATCATGGGAGCTTCCGTCAGGGGCGCCGCTCGGGCGCTGGTTCGGGTGTTTCTGTACCGCGTCCAACAATACGCGGTGCCGGCGACCCCGGTGCGCCAGGATGGGCGCATGACCTCCGCCCGTCCCGCCGGCCGCCCGCGCCGATCGTCGCGCGCGACCCTCGAGGAGGCCGCCGCCGAGCTGTTCCTCGAGAACACCTACGCCGCGACGACCGTGGAGCAGATCGCCCAGCGCGCCGGGGTGAGCCGCGCCACCTTCTTCAACTACTTCGCCTCCAAGGCCGACCTGCTCTGGGCCGGCCTCGACGACACCCTGCGCGCGTGCGGCGACGCGGTGTCCTCGGCGGATCCCGCCGCCCCGCCCGTCGACGGCGTGGTCGACGCGCTCATCGGCGCCGCGTGCTCCCGCGGCGAGGGCTGGCTGCCGCTCGCGCTCACGCAGCACGAGGTGATGGGCCTCGGCGCCGACGTGCAGGGGGAGGGGGTGGCGCGCGCGGCACCGCTCGTGGATCCCGTCGCGCAGGCCCTCGCGCGCGCGTCCGGACGCCGTGCCTCGGACGCGCCCGTGCG
>NZ_QWGT01000294.1 GCF_003576405.1 Clavibacter lycopersici | reverse complement strand
ACCTTCGGCACCGACGCGGTCACCGACCAGCTCGTCGTCGGCATCGCCAAGATCACCGTCAACACCAAGTAGCACCCACCCCGGCACCGCCGGGACGCACCACAACGAACGGCCCGGCCCTCGACGCCGGGCCGTTCGTCGTGCGCCCGGCCGATGCGGCAGGAGCCGACGGCATCCCGCCCTGACGCAGCGAGGCCCCCTCGCATGCGCAGCGAGGGGGCCTCTGCCGGGTGACTCGGACCCGGCGCGTGGGCTTCGGAACGGAGGGGCGATCCGGCGGGCGCGTGCCCCCGGGCCGTGGTCCACCGTGCAACGGGGCACCCTGAGCCGTAGCAGGAAGAGCCGATGAGCGCGGCATCCATCCACATCGGGGGCTCCCAGCCGCGGGCCGCATGGTACGTGCATGAGAGTTCAACGAATCCCCGTCTCCCTGCTCGCCCGCGGCACCGCCGCCCTCGCCGGCGTGGTCGTCCTCGCCGGATGCTCGGCCCCCGGCTCGGCCTCGGCCGCGTCCGACGCCACCCCCGACGCGACGACCGCCGTCGCGACCACCGCTCCCGTCGCATCCGGCGACGGCGGCACGACCGCCGACCGCACCGACTCCGACACGGAGGACCGGAACGCGGACACCATCTCGACGCTGTTCACCGCCGCCTTCCCGGATCCCGCCTCCCCCGGCGCGAACGCCGCCGCGATCGCGGCCATCGCGCCCGACGCGACCGCGAACGGCGCGGGCGCGAAGGCCGGCCCCGGCGGGTTCCTCGACGAGTTCGTCTCGGCGCACCAGCGGGTGCCCGGCGCTCAGGCCGTGATCAAGCACATCGCCGCGGACGGCGACCTCGTGGCCGTCCACTACCAGGTCACCTCGAAGCCCGACGACGAGCGCACCGGCGAAGCGGCCGTCGACCTCTTCCGCCTCGCGGACGGCAAGGTCACCGCCGTCTGGTCGTTCCACCAGCCGGTCCCGCAGGGCACGCCCGCGAGCGGCAACACCAACACGATGTTCAGCGACCTCTACCAGGGCCAGGCCGACGCGCCCGAGCTGACCGAGCAGCAGGAGGAGGCGAACCGGCAGCTGGCCGTGGGCGCCTACGACACGCTCTTCCGGGATCACGACCCGAGCGTGCTCGACCGCTCATTCGACCCGGCGTACCTGCAGCACAACACGGTCGCCGCGAACGGCACGGCCGCGCTCAAGGCCTTCTTCTCCGGCGGCGCGCAGTTCCCGGCGCAGCAGTCCGTGATCTCGATCGCCGACGGCGACCTCGTCTGGACCTTCTCGCAGCCCGTGGGCGCGAAGGCCGACGACCCGTTCCTCGCGGCCGACATCTTCCGGGTCGACGGCGGCCTCATCCGCGAGCACTGGGACGTGGTGCCCGCGAGCTGATCCGCGGCACGCACGCACGCACGACGGGACGGCCATCCGGCCGTCCCGTCGTCGCGTCAGCGGCCGGCGGTGTAGTGGCTCAGCACCTGCGTGGCGGTGAGCGCCGTCTTGTACACGGCGGCGAACCGCATGCTGCCGACGAAGTAGTTCCCGCCCACGTTCGGCCAGCCCGACGTGTTGTCATAGCCGATGCGCCAGAAGCCGGAGTTGCTCTCGGGAGCGGTGAACGCGGTGTTGCCGGCGACGCGCACGCCGTCGAGGTAGAGGGCCATGCCGGTACCCGGCGACATCGTCGAGACCATGTGGTGCCAGTTGCCGTCGGTGACCGCGTTGGGGGACGTGAGGGTCTGGTAGGCGCCGTTGTTGTAGGTGCCGAAGATCAGCTGGCCGCTCGTCGACACGTAGGTGTGGCGGTCGTAGGCCGACGAGGAGCCGGTCTGCGAGTTGCCGAAGCCGATGAGCTTGCCGCCCTTGGTCGTGGTCTTGAACCAGACCTCGGTGCTGAACGTCGCGGGGGCCTGCGTCTGCAGGGTGTTGGTGACGAAGTCGTTGCCCTGCAGCACGTAGGCACCGCCGGTGTCGCGGGCGCACGCCCGTGGGGTGGTCGTCTCGCTCGTCATGCCGCCGCGGTACGTGCCGGGGTAGGAGCCCGTGGCGGCGTCGACGGCGGTCGTGGCTGCCGACGCCTCGTTGAGCGGGTACGCGAAGAGCGCGTTGGCCTTGTCGGCCGCGAACGCGCTCGAGCACGTGAAGTACGCGGCGGAGGACGCGGCGGTGTTGTTCGAGTTGGTGATGGCCGCGGTGTACGCGCCGTTCGTGCCGGGCGTGAGGAGGAGCACGGCGCCGAGGGCGGCGGCCGAGACGGACGCGGCGATCGCGGCGAGGCGGGGCGTGCGGCGCCCCGCTGCGGCGGGAGCGGCACGACGGCCGAGGAGGCGGGCGACGACGCTCATGCGCGGCGCTCCTCGTCCGAGGGGAGGCCGACGACGAGCGTGTAGAGGAGGGGGACGGCGCAGAGGCCGAAGAAGAGGATCCAGCCCCACAGCGGCAGGTCGAGCGTGGAGGACACGTCGTAGAAGCGGCCGGCCTCGCCCGCGGGGGCGGTGATGGTGCCGACCTCGCCGGCGGCGAGCGTCACGTGGGTGCCGCCCTCGGCCGCGATGCGGATGGGGAGGACGCCGGTCGACACGATGGTCGCCTCGACGTCGCTGCCGCGGGTCGCCGCGTCGAGGACCACGAGGCCGACGAACGGCTTGAGCAGGAAGACGGTGAAGGCGGCGACGAGCGCGCTGCCGAGCATGCGCATCGAGGCGCGGTGCGTGGGCGAGCCGATGAGGCGGGTCAGGATCGTGACGATGACGATGCCGGCGAGCAGCAGCGGCAGCCCCTTCGCGAGCCAGCCGAAGCCGGGGAGGATCGTGGTGGCCTCGCCGACGAGGTGCGCCTGGTCGGTCTTCCAGGGATCCACCGCGCCGTTGATGTCGCCCTGGGTGGTGAGGCCGTCCGCGTCGACCGCGATGACGCGGTGCGTGTAGGTCTCGTCCGGGGTGGTGG
>NZ_QWGT01000293.1 GCF_003576405.1 Clavibacter lycopersici | reverse complement strand
GCCCGCGCTCGTGGCCGCCGGCCTCGCGACGCTCACCGGCTGCGGGCTGCAGCCCGCGACGGCGTACGTGCCGGACGCCGCGCCCGGCTCCATCCAGCCCCTCGACCTGCCGGCCGGCGCGCACCTCACGGTCACGTCGAAGAACTTCACCGAGCAGCTGATCCTCGGCAAGATCGCCGTCATCGCGGCCAAGGCGGCCGGGTTCGACGTCACCGACCAGACGAACGTGCCCGGCAGCGTGCCGGCCCGCGAGCTCATGACGAGCCACGGCGCGGACATGACGTGGGAGTACACCGGCACGGCGTGGCTCAGCTACCTGGGCGAGCCGGAGGGGATCCCCGACCAGCGCGCGCAGTACGAGGCCGTGCGCGACGCGGACGCGGCCAACGGGCTCACCTGGCTCACCCCCGCGCCGCTCAACAACACCTACGCGCTCGCCATCCGCAGCGAGGAGGCGGAGCGGCTCGGCATCACGAAGCTGTCGCAGATCAGGGACCTGCCGGTGGATCAGCGGACGTTCTGCGTCGAGGCGGAGTTCAACTCGCGCTCGGACGGCCTGTCGCCGCTGCTGGAGACCTACGGGATCCCGCGCGGATCCGCCGACGGCGTGCCCGACGGCAACGTCTCGATCTTCGACACGGGCGCGGTCTACACGGCGACGGATCGCGGCACGTGCCAGTTCGGCGAGGTCTTCACGACCGACGGGCGCATCGACAAGCTCGGCCTGACGATCCTCCAGGACGACCTCGGCTTCTTCCCGGCCTACAACGTCGCGCCCGTCCTCGGCTCGGCGACCCTCGCCGAGTACCCGGGGCTCCAGGACGTCTTCGACCGGATCTCCCCCGTCATCACCGACGACGCCCTCCGCGAGATGAACCTCCGCGTCGACGACGAGGGCGAGGAGCCCGCGGACGTGGCCTACGAGTTCATGGTCGACCACGGGTTCGTCACGGCGCCCTAGGCGGGAACCGCGCTCGCTGCGCATCCACCTGCGGAGCTGCCCCCATCGGATCGTGCGCGCTAGCTGCGCATCCACCTGCGCAGTTGGTCGATGCGCTGCTGCAGCTGCGTCACGCTGCACTGGCCGACCGCGGGCCCGCCGCACACACGCCGGAGCTCGGCGTGCACGAGGCCGTGCGGCTCGCCGTGCAGCTTGGCCCGCATGCCGACGAGGCTGTTGAGGAGCTGCCGCTGCTCCTTGAGCGTGCGGTACAGCGGGATGTCGTCGGGATCCTTCGGGGCGCCGCTCTCGGCCTGCTTGCGCTCGCGCTCGGACGCGTGCCGGGACTGCCGGTGCTGCCGCTGGGCGAGGAGCTCGCGCACCTGCTCGGGCTCGAGGATCCCGGGGAGCCCGATGAACTCCTCCTCCTCGAGGCTGCCGACGTCGGCCATCTGCCCGAACTCGGCGCCGTCGAAGAGCACCTTGTCGAAGGTGGCCTCCGACCCCATCGCCTCGAACGAGAACTCGCTGAGCAGGGAGTCGGACCCCTTCTCGCTGCGGTTGGCCTCGCCCATCATGGCGTCCTCGGGGTTGTAGAGGTCGCCCTCCTTCGAGGAGTCGCGGTCGAGGGCGTGGTCGCGCTGGCGCTCGAGCTCGTTGGCGAGCACGAGGAGGTTCGGGACGCTCGGCAGGAAGATCGACGCCGTCTCGCCGCGACGCCTCGCCCGCACGAAGCGGCCGATGGCCTGGGCGAAGAACAGCGGGGTGGATGCGCTGGTGGCGTACACGCCGACCGCGAGACGCGGCACGTCCACGCCCTCGGACACCATGCGCACCGCGACCATCCAGCGCGAGGTGCTCGCGGAGAAGCGGTCGATGTTGGCGCTCGCCTCGACGTCGTCCGAGAGCACGAGGGTGACGGGCTGACCGCTGATGCGCTGGAGGATCGCGGCGTAGGCGCGCGCGGTGGTGTGGTCGGTGGCGATGACGAGGCCGCCGGCGTCGGGGATCGACTGCCGCACCTCGCTCAGGCGGCGGTCGGCGGCGGCGAGCACCTGCGGGATCCACTCGCCGTCGGGGGCGAGCGCCGTGCGCCATGCCTGCGACGTGATGTCCTTCGTGTTGCCCTCGGCGAGCTGGGCCTCCATCTCGTCGCCCATCTTGTTGCGCCAGCGCATGCTGCCCGCGTAGGCGAGGAAGATGACGGGCCGGACGACCCCGTCGGCGAGCGCGCGGCCGTAGCCGTAGTCGTAGTCGGTCTGCGAGAGGCGGACCCCGCGGTGGTCGCGCAGGTAGCTGACGAACGGGATGGGCGCGGTGTCGGAGCGGAACGGCGTCCCCGTGAGCGACAGGCGGCGGGTGGCGCGCTCGAAGGCCTCGCGGATGGCGTCGCCCCAGCTGAGCGCGTCGCCGCCGTGGTGCACCTCGTCGAGGATCACGAGGGTGCGGCTCTGCTCGGTCATGGTCTTGTGCAGGTACGGGTTCGCGGCGACCTGCGCGTAGGTCACGGCGGCGCCGTGGTAGTGCCGGCCGAGCGCCCCGGAGGAGTTGCTGTACATCGGGTCGAGGCGCACGCCCGCGCGCGCGGCCGCGTCGGCCCACTGCTTCTTGAGGTGCTCGGTGGGGGCGACGACGGTGATCCGGTCGACGGTCTTGCGGTGCAGCAGCTCGGAGGCGAGGCGGAGCGCGAACGTGGTCTTGCCGGCGCCCGGCGTCGCGTTGGCGAGGAAGTCCCGCGGCTCCTTCTCGAAGTACGCGGTGAGGGCCTCCTCCTGCCAGGCCCGCAGCTTGCTGACGGTGCCCCAGGCGGCGCGCTCCGGGAAGGCCGGCGAGAGGTGCTCGGCCGCGGCGGATCCGACGTGCGGTGGAGGGGTCGGAAGGGTGCTCACTCGACCTCACGATACCCGCACCCGCGGACGCTCCCGTCGACCGCGGCGCCGTCGCGCGGGGTCGTGGCGAGCGGATCCGCGCAGGCTGCGGTCCGGCGCGCACGTCGCGGATCGCGAGTCGGATCGGCCCCTCCGAGACCGTCCGGGCGCGTCGCCGCGGGAGGCGC
>NZ_QWGT01000292.1 GCF_003576405.1 Clavibacter lycopersici | reverse complement strand
CGCGCCGCCTGCCGCCCACGCGCGTGCGGCCGCCGGCCTTCTCCAGCGACGCGGGGCGGGCCGCCTTCGCGTTGGCCTTCGCGGGCGCGTCGGCTGGCTCCATCAGGTGGATCAGCCAGTTCGCGTCGGCCTTGCCGTGCCCGCCCGTGTGGATGAGCGCGTACCGGCGCGGGCCGTCGATGCCGGTGCCCGCGCCGCGGCCGTGCAGCGTCGCGATGACCTCCTTCCCGTCGCGCCACTTCTCCAGCTCGAGCGTGCCCGCGTCCCAGATGGTGACCTCGCCGCCGCCGTACTCGCCCGCGGGGATCGTGCCCTCGAAGGATCCGTACTCCAGCGGGTGGTCCTCGGTCTGCACCGCGAGGTGGTTCGTGCCGTGCTCGGTGGGCACGCCCTTGGGGAGGGCCCAGCTCACGAGCACGCCGTCGTGCTCCAGCCGGAAGTCCCAGTGCAGCGCGCGGGCGTGGTGCTCCTGGATCACGAACGAGTTCCCGTCGCTCGGCGCGGGCGCCTCGTCGGGCACGGGCTCGCTGGTCTTCGCGGCATCGCGCTTGGAGCGGTAGGTCGCGAGGCGGTCGTCGGCCGGATCCGCGGCGGCGGGGTCCTTCCGCTCGAAGCCCGCGAGCCGCTCGCGGGTCGGCTCCAGGCTCTCGCGGTGGCCCTCCTCGACGGGGGCGAGCGGATCCTCGCGCCTCCGCATCCTGGCGATGACCTCGTCCATCTCCAGGTGCCGGAGCGTCGGCGACGACAGCTCCCGCCAGGTGCGCGGCACCGCGACGGTCGGCCGGGAGCGGCCGCGGAGCGAGTACGGCGCGACCGTGGTCTTGGCGGGGTTGTTCTGGCTCCAGTCGACGAGCACCTTGCCCTGTCGCAGCGCCTTCTTCATGTCGCTGACGACGAGGTCCGGGTGGTCGGCCTCCAGCGCGCGGGCGAGCTCGTGCGCGACCTGCGAGATCGCGTCGGCGTCGTGGCTGCCGTCGAGGGCGGCGTAGAGGTGGATCCCCTTGGATCCGCTCGTGACCGGGTACGGCTCGAGGCCCATGTCGCGGAGGATCCCGCGGGCGGCCTTCGCGACCTCGACGCACTCGGGCAGGCCGGCGCCTGGCCCCGGGTCGAGGTCGAGCACGAGCCGGTCGGGGCGGCGGACGTCGCCCGTGCGCCCGAAGCGCCACTGCGGCACGTGCAGCTCGAGCGCCGCGATCTGGCCGAGCCAGGTGAGCGTCGCCACGTCGCCGACGAGCGGATAGTCGTTCGCGTGGTCCCGGTGCTGGATCGCCCGCCGCTGCACCCAGTCGGGCGTGTGCGCGTCGAGGTCCTTCTGGAAGAACATCTTCCCCGGCGCCTCGTCGGTGCCGACGCCGTCGACCCAGCGCTTGCGGGTCACGGGCCGGTCGCGGAGGTGCGGGAGCATGTGCGGCGCGACGGCGGCGTAGTACGCGATGACGTCGCCCTTGGTCGTGCCGGTGGCCGGGTACAGCACCTTGTCGAGGTTCGTGAGCGCGATCCGGTGCCCGTCGACCTCGACCTGCTGCTTCTGTCCCGCCATCGCTCCAGCATGGCCCCGCGGGTGTTCAGTGGAGTCATGAGAGCCATCTGGAAGGGCGCCGTCACCTTCGGCCTCGTCAACGTGCCCGTGAAGGTCTACAGCGCGACGCAGGATCACGACGTGCCGCTGCACCAGGTCCACGACGCCGACGGCGGGCGGATCCGCTACCAGCGTCGCTGCGAGATCTGCGGGAAGGTCGTCGACTACGCCCACATCGACAAGGCGTTCGACGACGGAGACCGCACCGTCGTGATCACCGAGGAGGACCTCTCCGCGCTGCCCGAGGAGAAGAGCCGCGAGATCGACGTGGTCGAGTTCGTGCCGAGCGACCAGGTGGATCCGGTGATGCTCGACCGCAGCTACTTCCTCGAGCCCGACTCCTCGAGCCCCAAGTCGTACGCGCTCCTCCGCCGCACGCTGCAGGAGACCGACCGCACGGCGATCGTGCACGTGACCCTGCGCCAGCGCACGCGGCTCGCGGCGCTGCGCGTGCGCGGCGACGTGCTCATGCTGCAGACGCTCCTCTGGGACGACGAGGTGCGCGAGGCGGACTTCCCGTCGCTCGACGCCGCGCCCAAGGTGTCGCCGCGGGAGCTGAAGATGTCGGCGCAGCTCGTGGAGGGGTTCGCGGAGGACTTCGACCCGTCGAAGTTCAGCGACGAGTACCAGGAGCAGCTGAAGACCCTCATCGACGCGAAGCTCGCCCAGGGCGACTCGCTCGACACCGACGCGACCTTCGGCGAGTCGGAGGACGACGACGAGAGCGCGGGCGGCGAGGTCCTCGACCTGATGGACGCGCTGAAGCGGAGCATCGAGCGGAGCCGGGGCGGGGGCGGCGCGGGCACGGAGAAGGCGCCCGCGCGGAAGCCGGCGAAGACAAAGGCGAAGGCGTCCGACGACGCGGACGAGGCGCCCGCGAAGAAGGCCGAGCCGGCGACGAAGAAGTCGACGACGAAGAAGGCGACGACGACGAAGAAGCCGACGGCGAAGAAAGCGACGACCGGCGCGAAGAAGGGATCCTCGGCGAAGGCGTCGAAGGGTGCCGCCGAGCGGAAGAGCGCGTAGGCGTCAGCCCGCGGCCGGCATCCCGTCGGTCATCACGCGCCAGAGGTGCAGGGTCGCGTAGGAGCGCCACGGCGACCAGGCGGCGGCGCGCGCGTCGAGGGCGCGGGCGTCGTCGGGGAGGCCGAGCGCGGCGGCGCCGCGGCGGACGATGAGGTCGCCGGAGAGCAGGATGTCCGGCTCGCCGAGGGCGCGCATGGCGACGTAGTCCGCCGTCCACGGACCCACGCCGTGGAACGCGACGAGCGCGGCCCGCAGCTCGGCGCGCGGCATGCCGTGCTCGATCACGAGCTCCCCGGTCTCCAGGGCCTCGGCGATGCGGATCAGCGTGGCCGTGCGCCGGGCGGGCCCGCGCAGCAGCTCGGCGCCGTCGCGGGCGATGCGGGCGGGAGACCAGG
>NZ_QWGT01000291.1 GCF_003576405.1 Clavibacter lycopersici | reverse complement strand
TCCCGGCGCGCGCGCCGGCGCCCGTGCCCGCGCTCACGCGGACGTCCGCGGCACGAGGTCGTCGAACGTGCGGTCGGCGACGAGCACCTCGGGAGCGTCGGGGCCGCCGTCTCGCGCCCACGCCTGCAGCGTGTTGACCACGCGGTAGGCGTCCGCGTCCGCGGTGACCCGCGAGGTCGTCTCGAGGCGCGCGCGCCAACCCGGCTGCTCCAGGCCGATCGCCCAGCGGCTCTCGGCGACGGCGGACAGCGGGTCGCCCTCGGTGATCCGGTACGTCTCGCGGCTGGACTCGGTGAAGACGAGGCCGTCGGGGTAGATCCGGGATCCGCCGTAGCCGGGGTCGACGTCGAGCGTCCACTCGCCGGTCGCCACGTCGTGGGAGACGCTGCGCTCGGGCAGGCCGGAGGCGTCGGGGATCCGCTGGATCGCGAGCGGCGTGGACTGCACGGCCTCCTCGAAGCGCACGCCGTCGTCCTCCGCGCGCGTCCAGACCGGCAGGGTCACGGAGCTGCGGGAGGGCGCGACGACGAGGGTCGCCTCGCGGGCGTGCGGCCAGATCCACGGCCAGTACGCGGACGACACGGCGATGCGCAGCCGGTGCCCCGCGGGGAAGGCGTGTCCGGTCGCGACGAGCTGGACGCGCACGACCTCCTCCTCGCCGGGCACCATCGGGTCGATCCGCGCGCGGTCGATCCGCTTGTTAAGGTTGAGCGCGCCGCGCGTCACGAGGGTGGACGCGCCGTCGGGCGCGACATCGCAGAGCCGCACGACGAGGTTCGCGTCGGGCAGGTCGCTCGTGACGGCGAGGTCGACCACCACGTTGCCGAGCACGTCGAGCGGCTCGTCGAGCAGCAGGTCGAAGCAGACGGAGAGGCCGTCCTCGGCGCGCTGGTCCGGCGGCAGGTCGGTGGCGTTGCCGAACGGGAAGAAGCGCCCGGCGTCGAGCCCGGTGCGCTGGGGCGAGCGGATCACGACGGGGTCGCCCGCGGCGGCGGGCCCGTGGAACACGTCGAGCGGCAGCACGGGCGAGGCCGAGACGGACGCGGGAGGCGGCCACGACGCCGCGGCGACCCAGCGCCCGGTGCGCTCGGGGTAGCTCGTGGCGGGCGGCTCGGAGTCGCTGATGAAGGCACGGAGCGCGGGATCCGCCTCGACCCCGGTGTCGACGCCCTTCAGCCAGCGGTCCCACCAGCGCAGCGTCTCCTGCAGGAAGCCGATCGACGGTCCGGGCGTGAGCCCGCGGTCCGGGTACTGGTGCGACCACGGGCCGACGATGCCCTTCGCCGGGCCGGGCAGGTCCTCGACGAGGCGGAGTACGGCGTCGCGGTACGGATCCGCCCACCCGCCGACCGCGAGCACGGCCGCGTCGATGGCCGAGTAGTCCTCGCACACGCTGCCGTGCCGCCAGTAGTCGTCGCGCTCCTGGTGCGCGAGCCAGGTCGGGGTCATCGGCCGGTTGGATTCGAGGCGCTCGCGCCAGCGCTCCACCCAGTCGGCGCCCACGACCTCGGGACGCGGCGGCCGCGAGTTGAACGCGAACATCGTCGCGCCCCACGCCGCCATGTCGATGCCGAGCACGGCGCCGCCCATGTAGTGCACGTCGTCGTCGTAGCGGTCGTCGGTGGAGCAGACGGTGACGACGGCCTTCAGGGCCTCGGGCGCGCGGGCCGCGAGCTGCAGGCCGTTGAAGCCGCCCCACGAGATCCCGAAGACGCCGACGGCGCCCGTGCACCAGTCCTGCGCGGCGATCCACTCGATCACCGCGACGCCGTCGTCGAGCTCCTGCGCGGAGTACTCGTCGACGAACAGGCCGTCGGAGGATCCCGTGCCGCGGATGTCGACGCGGATGGACGCGTAGCCGTGGGCCGCGTACCAGGGGTGCCGCTCGCTGTCGCGCGGGGCGGTCCAGTCGTCGAGCCGGTACGGGAGGTACTCGAGGAGCGCGGGGACGGGCGCGTCCGTGGCGGGCGCCCAGATGCGGGCGTGCAGGCGGGCGCTGTCGGGCATCGGGATCCAGACGTCGCGCTGCGTGACGGCGGCGCCGGCCTCGGCCTCGGGCGGCCTCGTCCCTCGTGCGGCGTCGGTCATCGTGCGTCCTCCCAGTCCCGGATCCGGTGCCCGTCGCCGAGCTCCCTCCACCCTCCACCGGCGGCGTCGCGCCAGGTGGCCGTCACGTCGGCGACGTCCGGCAGCTCGGTCGCGCCGGGCTCGAGCGTCGCCGCGAGCAGCTGCGACGTGTAGGGGTGGTTCGGCCCCTGGAACACGCGCTCGGTCGGGCCGATCTCCACGATCCGCCCGCCGGTCATCACGGCCACGCGGTCCGCGACGCCGCGCACCACCGCGAGGTCGTGGCTGATGAAGAGGCAGCTGAGGCCCTTGTCGCGCTGCAGGTCGGCGAGCAGCTGGAGGATCTCGGCCTGCACGCGCACGTCGAGCGCGGTCGTGATCTCGTCGGCGATCACGAGCTGCGGCCCGGCGGCCAGCGCCCGGGCGATCCCGATGCGCTGCCGCTGCCCGCCCGAGAGCTGGCTCGGGAGCCGGGCCGCGAAGTCCGGCGAGAGCCCGACCTCGGTGAGGATCTCGCCCACGCGCTCGGCCGACGCCCGGCCCGTGAAGAGCTTGAGCGGCCGCGCGATCGCCGCGCCGACCGTCCGCCGGGGGTTGAGCGAGGTGTCCGCGTTCTGGAACACGAGCTGCACCGCGCGCCGGAGCTCGGGGGAGCGGCCGGCGACCGCGGAGGTCAGGTCGCCCGTGACGCCGTCGCCCTGGAAGCGGAACGTGCCGGACTCGGTGGGCACCAGGCCGGCGAGCGCGGTCGCGAGCGTGGTCTTGCCGCTGCCGGACTCGCCGACGACCGCGAGGGTCTCGCGCGGCGCGATCGTGAACGACACGTCCGAGACCGCGGGGGCGAGGCCGCGCGCGTACCGGACGACGAGGCCGTCGGCGACGACCATCGGGGGCGCCGCGGCGGGATCGGCAGCGGCGGCGGCAGCGACGGCGGCGGCGGCAGCGGCAGCGGA
>NZ_QWGT01000290.1 GCF_003576405.1 Clavibacter lycopersici | reverse complement strand
GAGGAACGCGGCGGGCACCGCGCACGCGGCCACCGCCAGGGCGACGACGGCGGCGGCGCGCATCCGGCGGACGCGTCGGGCGGGATCCCCCGGCCCGGTGGGCGGACCGTCGGTCACGCGATGGGCGGCTGGATCAGATCCCACGCCGCACCGCACGGGTCCTCGAAGATCGCGACGGTGCCGTACGGCTCGTGACGCGGCTGCTCCCGGAAGACGACGCCGTGCGCGAGCATCCGCGCGTGCTGGGCCGCGAAGTCGTCGGTCTCGAGGAAGAACGCGACGTCGTCCCCGGCCTGGCGGCCCACCCGGTCGGCGTCGTCGCTGAGCGCCAGGACGAAGCCGGCACCATCGCCGTCCGGCCCCACGACGACGCGACGCCGACCGCTCGGCGCCGTCTCGTCCTGCCGCACGACGAAGCCCAGCGCGTCGACGAAGAACCGGAGCGCCTCCTCGTGGTCGCGGACGAGGTACGTGACGTTCTGCAGCCGGATCATCCCTGCACCGTATCGGCCGCGCCTACGGTGGGTCCGTGACCCGATCCCTGCGCCTGCTGCTCGTCATCGCGTCCCTCGCCGTGGTGGCCGGAGCCGTGACCCTCGGCGTCGGGCTGATGCAGCCCGCCGCCACCGGCTGGTTCGCGTACGCACCGCTGTCCGGCGAGTCGTTCGTGCCGACGGGCGTGCACCTGGTCTCGACGGCGGCGCTCGTGTCCGTCGCCGTGCTCGCGGTCGGCGTCGTCGCCCTCGCGCTCTGGTGGGGGATCCGGATCGGCCGCCGCCGCGACGACGCCTGACCGGGATCCGCCCGTGTCACAGTGGCCCATGCGCATCGCCGACTTCCCCGTGCCCGACACGGCCGCCGCCCGCGGCGCCCTCGAGCTCGCCACCACGTACCAGTCCGCCGCGATCACGGCGCACGCGCTCCGCTCCTGGCTCTGGGCCGAGGGGTTCGCGGTGGTCGAGCAGCTCGCCGACGTGGACCACGAGGTCCTCTACGTCGCGGCGGTGCTGCACGACATCGGCACTGTCACGGAGTACGACAACCACACGGTCTCGTACGAGCACGCGGGCGGGCACGTGGGCGTCGCGCTCACGGCGGGCGCGGGCTGGCCGGCCGCGAGGCGGCAGCGCGTGCTCGACGCGATCGTGCGGCACAACTGGCCGTCGGTGGATCCGGCGCTCGACGTCGAGGGGCACCTCCTGGAGGTCGCGACCGGCCTCGACATCTCCGGCGCGCGGGCCGACGCGCTGCCCGAGGAGTACCTCCGCGAGGTGCTCGCGGCGCACCCGCGCGGCGACCTCGCGGCCGAGTTCGGCGCGTGCGTCGTCGACCAGGCGGAGCGGAAGCCCGACACGGCCGCCCGGCGCCTCGTCGACGGCGGCGTGATCGCGAAGCTGGCCGCGAACCCGCTCGAGGCGCTCCGATGAGCCGCGCCGGGATGCGCGCGCTGCTGGCCGTGGCGGTGCTGGCGACCGCGGGCGGGGCGATCGCGTTCGTCGTCGCGCTGTCGCAGCCCGTCGTCATCACCTCGTTCGCGGCCGTCGGCCCCGGGAACCCGTTCCGCGGATCCGGCGTGCACTTCCTCACGACCACCGCGATCGTGGGCGCGGTGGTGCTCGCCATGGGTCTCGCGGGCCTGGCGCTCGCGCTCGGGATCCGGCTCGGTGGGCGCGCCCGGCGCGACGATCGACCCCCGCGCGTCGACCGCTGAGGGACGCCGGCGCGCCCGCGTCCCCGATCAGCGACGGACGCCGAGCACGAGCCGCCGCCCCGGCACCTCCACGGCGTGGTGCAGCACGAGCGCCGCGAACAGCGCCAGCACCAGCGCGCACGCCGTGAGGATCGCCGCCTGCCACGCGGGCAGCGGGGGCATGGATCCGCCGAAGCCGGCTGCGATCGTCTGCACCACGAGCAGGTGCGCCATGTAGAACGGGAACGACAGCACGCCGAGCGCCACGAGCGGCCGCGTCGCGAGCACGGTGCGCCGGCCGGCGACGTCGGCCCGGGCCAGCGCCGTGACCAGGAGCGCGAAGCCGACGATCGTGAAGCCGGCGGTCCCGAACGGGGACCCGGGCCAGGCGGCCGCCGCCGCGTACCCGACGAGAGCCAGGACGATCGCGGGCACGAGCCGTGCGCCCCGCCACGCGCCCGACCGCAGCAGGAGCGCGAGGACGACGCCGAGCAGGAACTCGGGGAGACGGGTCAGCGGGAACGCGTACCAGAAGACCGGCAGTCCCTCCGCGGCGGAGATGACCGGGCCGACCACCACGACCGTGGCGAGCAGGACGGCGGCGGCGATCAGCAGGTCGGCCCGCGCGCGGCGGAGCAGCGGGATCACGAGCGGGAAGACGAGGTAGAAGAACGCCTCGCAGGTCAGCGACCAGCTGACGGGGTTGCCGGCCTGCCACCAGTCCGCCTTCCACGAGCTGACGAGGAGCGCGTCCGCGACGACCGCGTGCGGATCGCCGGTGCGGATCGCGGGGAGGGTCCCGGCGGCGAGGAGCAGGGCCGCGACCAGGGTGACGAGGTGCACGGGGTAGATCCGCGCCAGCCGGTGGCGCCAGAACGACACGATGCCCCGGCCCGGCCGGTCGCTCCACGCCAGCACGAACCCCGAGAGCAGGAAGAACAGCGAGACGCCCGTCGCGCCCGCGCCGAACACGGCGGACATCGCGTCCTGCGCGTGCCCGGAGAAGTACCCCGTGTTGCGCACGTGGTACGCGAAGACGACGAACGCGGCCACCCAGCGCAGCCCCGTGAGCGAGGGCAGGGACGGGCGGGCGAGCGCGGCGTCGAGATCCGGACGGGGACGGACGAGCGGTGTGCGGAGGAGGGCGGAGTCGACGGACATGCCCCCAGCTCAGCGGGCGACACGTTGCGAGAGCGTCTGGTCCGCTCCATAACCTCTCCATACGCGTGTGCTCGCCCGTGGGGTGCCGCGGCATGGGCTATGGCGCGCGAGGCGCGCTACGCGGTCGCCGGCACGGCCGCGCCGGCCTCGGCCGGCGGCGGGAACGCCACCTCGACGACGAGC
>NZ_QWGT01000289.1 GCF_003576405.1 Clavibacter lycopersici | reverse complement strand
GGTGGAGACGACCGCTCCGGCCCTCGCCACGAGCGACCCGGGCGCGCCCGCGCCGGCGGCGCCCCGCGCCCCGGTCGGCTGACAGGCGTCCGGACAGACGAGAGGCCCCGTCCTGGTGGACGGGGCCTCTCGTCTGCCGGACGGATCCGGACCCTCGACGAGCGTGGGACATGCGACGCGATGGTGGAGATGCGGGGAATCGAACCCCGGTCCACTGCTGTAATCCTGCGCCTTCTACGGGTGTAGCCAGGAAAGGCGTCCTGCTCGGCCCCGGAACTTGCTCCTGGCATCTGATCCGACGGGCCCAGCCTCAGTTCGAGTCCCGCGCGGCCCTGAGGCACGACCGCGCAGCGAGCTCCCTTTTCTGACGCCGACTTACCGGTTAGAGAGCATCCCCGGGTCGACGGTCCTGTTAGTGCGCTCGCTTAGGCAGCGAGAGCGAAGGACGACTGCTTGTTATTGGCAGTTGTATTGTGCAGAGAGCGTTTACGAGATAGCCCTGCATCCTCGACCCGCTTCTCGCAGTCATTCAGGCAATGTCGAAACCGATCATCCCCATGAACGGCAGAGCGCCTCGAGAGGCACCCGAGCCGGGTCGCATGTTCCACGCTGTCGAGTTGTCAATCGCCGATCGCGTATTCCGCGACCAGCCCTCCATGTTACCCGACCGGTGCCGTACGCACCACCGGGAGGAGCGGGTCCTACTCGCCGAGGCGGCGGTGGGACGACATCGCCCGGTCCGCCTCGCGCTTGTCCTGGCGCTCGCGGAGCGTCTGGCGCTTGTCGTACTCCTTCTTGCCCTTCGCGATCGCGAGCTCGACCTTGGCCCGGCCGTCGACGAAGTAGAGCTGCAGCGGGACGACCGTGTAGCCGCCCTCCTTGACCTTGGAGTGGATCTTGAGGATCTGGTCCTTGTGCAGGAGGAGCTTGCGCTTGCGGCGCACCGGGTGGTTGTTCCAGGTGCCCTGGTTGTACTCCGGGATGTGCACCGCGTCGAGCCACGCCTCGCCCGCGTCGACGAACGCGTAGCCGTCGACGAGCGAGGCCCGCCCCTGCCGTAGCGACTTGACCTCGGTGCCCGTGAGCACGAGGCCCGCCTCGTAGGTCGACTCGATGGTGTAGTCGTGGCGCGCCTTGCGGTTGGTCGCCACCACCTTCTCGCCACGTTCCCTGGGCACGGTGGTCTCCTCGATGGTGCGGGGTGGATCCGCCCGGTATCGGGCAGCCCATCAGCCTACCGGAGGATCAGATCCGCAGGTAGCGGCTGATCGCGAAGTTGGCCGAGACCGCCGCGAGCACCACGCCGACGCCCAGGAGGATCGGCACCACGAGCAGCGCGTCGTCCATGTTCACCAGGGATATCGATGTGAGCCTCGTGCTCAGGAAGCCCTGCACGAAGAACTTGACGAGCCCGATCGTCGCCGCGCTGGCGAGCACCGACCCGATGAGCGCCGCGAACACGCCCTCGAGGATGAACGGGGTCTGGATGAAGCGGTTCGACGCCCCGACCAGCCTCATGATGCCCAGCTCCCGTCTCCGCGAGAACGCGGACAGCCGGATCGTGGTGGCGATGAGGAGAGCGGCGGCCACGAGCATCAGCCCCGCGATCCCCACGGCCGTGAGGCTGGCTGCGTTGAGGATCGAGAAGATCTGGTCGAGGTACTGCCGTTGGTCCGTCACGTTCTCGACGCCGGCGAGCCCGGAGAGGCTGTCGCTGAGGATGTCGGACTTCGACGGGTCCTTGAGGTTCACCCAGAACGCCTCGTTGAGGAACTCCGGCTGCACGAGCTCCGTGACGGGATCGCCCTTGAACTGCTCCTGGAAGTTCTTGTACGCGGTGTCCTGGTCTTCGAAGTAGTACCTGTCGATGAACGGCGCGAGCGTGTCGCTGTCGAGCTGCTGCTTGACCGCGTCGATCTGCTCCTGGGTGGCCTTGCCGTTGACGCAGGTCTCGCTCGGCACCGACGTGTCGGTGCAGAAGTCGATCGCGACCTGGGCGCGGTCGTACCAGTAGTTCTTCATCTGGCCGATCTGCATCTGCAGCAGCACGGCGGCGCCCACGAACGTGAGCGAGATGAAGGTGACGAGCACGACCGAGACGACCATGCTGACGTTCCGACGGAGGCCGTGGCCCACCTCGGAGAGGACGAGTCCGATTCTCATCGCGTGGGCCCCACATCCTGTGCACCGGTGTCGTCCGGCTGCTCGCCTCGGGCGCGGAGGCCCAGCTTCTCGGCCAGGCCGAGCTCGGCGAGCTCGGCGTCGTCGCGTCCGTCGGCGGGCGCGGATCCGGCCTCGCCGTCGGACAGGTCGGGCAGGCGGATGACGCCGGTGCCCTCGGGGAGCCTGCGGATGGATCCCGTGCTCGGGGCCGCGGGGGCCGCTCCCCCGCCGTTGCGCCTGCTCGGCGGGGTGGGCGGCGCCGGTGGGGCGTCGTCGACCGCGGCAGGGGCGGGCTCGGGAGCGGGCTCGGGGGCGGGGGCGGGCTCGGGCTGACGCACGGCCGGGAATGTCCCGGACGGGGCCTGCTCGACGGACTCGGTGCGCTCGGGCTGCGCGGGACGCTCGGACTCCGCGGGACGCTCGGACTCCGCGGGACGCTCGGACTCCGCGGGGCGCTCGGGGACGGGATCCACGCGCGCGGCCTCGGCGAAGGCCGACGGCGCGTACGCCCGTGCCCCGTCGCGATCCGCACGGGGCGCCGCGTCATCGTGCCTCGGCTCGGGTCTGCGGAGGGCGTCCGCGGCGGGGACGATCGGCGCGGCCTCGGGCGCCGGCTCGCGCGACGCGGCGGGCGCGGAGACCCGAGCCGGGACATCCGCCGCGGGCTTCCTCTCCGCGTCCTTCGACGCGTCCTTCGGCGCCTTCCTCGCGGCCTTGGCGGCGGCAGCCTCGCGGGCCGCCTCCTCCTTGGCGCGTGCCTTCTCGTCCGCGCGACGCTGCTTGTCGCGTCGCGCATTCTCGCGGCGCTCGGCGGCGGTCGTGGGCTCCGCGGGAGCGGACGGGCGCGTGGGCGCCGGGAGCGGCGCGGCCGGCACGAACACGGGCGTG
>NZ_QWGT01000288.1 GCF_003576405.1 Clavibacter lycopersici | reverse complement strand
CGGCGCCCGCGGCGAGCGGGATGGCGAGGGCCAGGGCGAGCGCGCCGACGGTCGCGGCGAGGCGACGGGGGCGACGGCCGCGGGGCGGGATGGCGGGGGTGGAGCGGGGTGTCGTGTCCATGACTGCAACGCTCCCGCCTGGGCCGCTCCCGCACAGGGCGCGGGAGTCGGCACCCGGGTTGCGACTCGAGTCGCAGGCGGGGGCGACGCGGGTGGGTCGGGGGCGGGGCGTCAGGCGTCGGCGACGAGCTCGACCTTGAACCGCTCGCCGTCCTCGAGGAACGCGGCCCGGTGGTCGGGCCCGCCCGCGAAGGGGTGCCGGTCGGCGTAGAGGTGCGTCCAGCCGTGGTCGGGCGCCGCCTCCCAGAGGCGGTCGACGTCCGAGGCGGATCCCGCGTGGAACGCGAGGTGGCTGAGACCCGCGCCGCGCCGGTCGTGCGGGGCGTCGCGCGGCGCCCGGGCGATCACGACGTACGCGTCGCCGAGGCGGAGGCTCCTGCCGCCGGCCCAGCGGGCGTCCTCCACGTAGCCGAGCTCGCCGAGGATCCAGCCCCACGCGGCGAGCGCCCGGTCGAGGTCGCGCACCTGCAGCTCCACGTGGTGGAGGGATCCGCGGGCCGTCACGCGGGACCGGGGCGGTCGCCGGGGATCAGGGCCGCCCACCTGCTCTGCATCGCGCGTCTCCCGTCGTCCCCTCCACGGTAGGGAGGCGGCCGCGGCGTCCGCATCCGCCTCGCGGAGGACTCGGTTCGCTCGGCGGACGGTGACGGGCGCCACGCGACGGGGGCGCGGCCCGCGCGCAGCACGCACGCACGCCGTATGGTGAGGCCGTCGCCCCGCATCGCCGGGGCCGAACGACGCGCCGCCCCGACGTCCGAACCGTCACGTGCGCGAGCTGGTCCACCAGGCACGCGCCGCCGATCCCGGCCCGACGCGCCGCCCCCGCAGGACCGGGCACGGTTTCCCGGCCGGTCCCGACGCTGCGTCCCGTCACATCGATGTGCACCGCCCGGAGGCACTCCATCCCCCACGTCCGCTGCTACCCCGCCGCCGATGCCTCGCGCGTCCACGCCAGCACCCCTCCGCCACTCCTCGCCGACGCCGATCCCGGCAGCCGCAGCTACCTCGACTTCGCCGTCGTCGCCGAGCACGCCGGCCTCCACTCGGTCGCCGTCACCTACGACCACCCCGGATCCGCCCCGCTGGCCCTCGGGTTCGCCCTGGACCGCGCGCAGACCCGCACCGTGCGCTACCCGCCGCTCACCGAGGGGGCCACCCGGCGGACGCTCGTCGTCGACGTCCAGATGCGCCGCGGGCCCGGCGTGATCCGCCTCGCGGAGGGGGCGGCGGACGCCCGGCTGAACGTGCACTCGCTCCGCGTCACGGGGATCCGCCCCGACGAGGATGCGGGCGAGGCCTCGGGCGGCGCATGCGCAGCTCCGCTCCCGGCCGCTGCGCTCCTGGGCGACCCGTCGGTCCCCGAGGCCGACGCGGCCTAGGCCGCCGGCACCGGCGCGGGACACCCGCGCGCGGGCAGCGTCCGCGGGATCCGCGCCCCCGTTCGGGCCAGCCCTGGTGTTCCCTCACCCGAGGGGCTACGTTCGCACCAGTCCCGAATGATTACCCGTCGCTGGGGACGTCGTGTGGCACTGCCGGAACGCGACGGCTCGGCGGTGCGACAGCGATCACACCAGGTATCCGCCCGAAACGGGCATCTGGGAGCAGGGCCCGGCACGCGGTCGCGCGCTCGCCGGGCTCGGGCTCGGTGGCACCGGCTCCCCCTCACCCAGCTCGGCCCGCCCCTATGGCGGAGCGCCGGATCAGCTCGCGCACGTGCCGCCGTACGACGATCCAGGAGAGGCCCATGCCCGCGGAAGCCCCCATCCCGCTCGGTCGACGCGCCATCCGACGCGAGGACATCGAGCTCATGGTCGCGATCGCCTGGAACGCCGAAGGGCAGCAGCGCGGCCTCCGCCCGCTCGCGTGGGAGGTCGGCGACGCGGACTTCGTGCACTTCATCGGCAGCGCGGACGCCTACTCGCGAGCGGCCAGGCGGGACATCATCGAGGACTGGATCGCCGAGCTGGGGCTCGCGGACGTGATCGACTCCACGGCTCCCCCGCTGCATCGCGTCGGCGGCGACATGGTGTGGACCGGCAGCATCGACTCCGTGGGGCTCCAGTTCCACTACCCCGCGGAAGCCGGCGACGCGGATCCGTACGCCGACTGACCGCCCGTGACGCGCTGCCCGCTCAGGTCGCCGGCGTGCGATACAGGACCGGCCGACCCTCCCGGGCGGCGATCCGGGCGTCGAGACCGGCGCGGACGGCGGGCCACTCGTCGGCGAGGATCGAGTGGATCGCCGCGTCGCGCCAGGTTCCGTCGGCACGGAGCTGATCCCGGCGGCAGACGCCCTCGAACGTCGCGCCGAGCTTGAGGATGGCCGCGCGCGAGTGCGCGTTGCGGGCATCGGCCTGCAGCTTGACGCGCCCGAAGCCCGCGTCGAAGGCGAGGCCGAGCAGGAGCCGCTTCGCCTCGGCGTTGACGACGGTGCCCCAGACACGCGGGTCGTACGCGGTCCAGCCGAGGTGCGCGCGCTCGCGGCGGGTGTCGAGCTCGGTGAGGCTGGTGGTGCCGACGAGCTCGCCGTCGTGGGGGCCGCCGACGAGGATCACGGCGGTCGGCAGGTCGTCCCAGCGGAAGTAGCCGCGGGCCCACGCGTCGAACTCGTCGGGGTCGGTGCGGAGCCCGGCCGCGCCTCCCCCGAAGCCGCCCGCGAAGACGGCCGGGTGCGCGATCGCGGCGCGCAGGGCGGGGATGTGGGCGGCGGTCAGCGGGTCGAGCCGCACGTGGGTGCCGACGAGGGGCGCGGGCGCGGGGACGGTGGCGGTCACCGGGCCAGCCTGGCAGACGGGCGGCCGGGACCCGCGGTGTCGCGGGTCCCGGCCGGTCGGTGGATCCGGTCAGCTGCCGGAGGTGGGCGCCGGCGTCGCGGTGGGTGCGTCGCCGGGGGTCGAGCCCTCGGATGTCCCCGGCGCTGTGGCCGGAGCCCCGGGGCCGGC
>NZ_QWGT01000287.1 GCF_003576405.1 Clavibacter lycopersici | reverse complement strand
CGGGCGGCGGAGGCGTCGGCGGCGGCGAGCTCGGAAGGCGACCCGGGGAGCGCGGCGCCGGGCGCGGGGGAGGTCGTGCCGGGATCCGCGGCGGCGACCCCCGTGAGGCAGCGCCGCACCTCGCCCACGTCGTAGAAGAGGGAGCCCGGGGCGATGGGCGTGCATCCGGCGCGGAAGGGGATCGCCTCCTCGTCGTAGAGCATGCGCACGATGGCGCGGCCGCTCGCGTCGCGGAAGACGTCCCACTGCACGTTCGCGGCCATCGGCGTGACCGTCTCGCCGCGCCACGCGTTCGTCGCGTACGTGTACGGCGCCTCGGGCGTGACCTGCTGCGTCGAGCCGGGCAGGCCGATCAGCGCGGCGAACGGGATGATCGTCTCCGCGTGCGCGAAGCGGAAGGTCGCGGCGGTGGAGGATCCGGCGAGCCGCGCGTCCATCGAGTCGAGGAAGTCGTCGAGCAGCGGCGTCGCCATCCGGTAGGTGATGTCGCTGCCCTGGAACGCCGGGCCCTTCGAGTAGAAGTCCTCCGCGTCGAGCAGGTAGGCGAACCACTCGGTGTCCGCGTCGTCGCCCGCGAAGTAGCGGTCGAAGTCGACGCTGACCTCCTCCGTCATGTCGGGCGCGATGATGTAGAGGTCGTAGAGCATCATCGCGGCGTCGAGCTCGTCGTCGACGTGGGTCTCCCCGTCGCCGCCGTCCACGAAGCGGTACTGCCCGGCCGCGAGTCGGTCGACGAAGGCGGGCGTGTAGATGCGCTCGAGCAGGCGGCGCGCGGCCTCATGGCTGCGCGGCTGGGCGTGGATGGCGTCGACCGCGTCCGTCACCTGGGCGCTGTCCTCGTAGGCCTGGTAGTCGGCGTTCGCGGCCGACTTGTGGAAGTAGAGGGTGTCGGGGCGCTTCGCGATGTCCGCGGGCAGGTGCGACGCGAGGAGCGGATGCGCGCGCTTCAGACCCTCCGTGAAGGCCTTCCCCGACGCGGTGGCGCGCGCCTCGCCGGAGCTCTCGAGCGCGACGGTGTCGGATCCCGCGTCGACGCCGGCGAACAGCGTCGGCAGCCGCTCGACGACGCGGGCACCGATCCCGCGGTGCTGGTCAGCGCCCTGGCCGGTGAGGTTGCCGTAGCCGAGCTTCCGGTTGGCCGCGGTGAGCTTCGCCACCTCCGGGCCGAGCGTCTCGCCGAGCGACGTGAGCGCGCCCTCGGAGCGCGCCTGCTCCCACACCTGCGTGGTGAGCGAGTCGTACTTGAAGCTCGACAGGGCGCGGGATCCGTGGCGCGCGACCGACTCCGTGTAGACGGGCGCGAAGCCGGCGGGCGCGGGCGCGAGGTCGGCCGCGGTGCCCCGCGGGGCGTACGGGGTCTTGCTGCTGTAGTGGTGGCGGTCCGCGCTGCCGGTCGAGCTCCCCGCCTCGGACGCGGCGAGCGCCGGGAGGGCGGATCCGCCCGCGATGATCCCGAGGGCCAGCGCGAGCGCGACGGAGGCGGACAGGCGGCGGCGGGTGCGGAGGCGCATGGGTTCCTGGTGAAGGGGGCGCGGCGCGGGATGCGCGCGGCGGGTGCGGGTCGGTCGCGGACGCGACGGGGCCGACGCTAGGCGGATCGCGTGACGCGGCGGTGTCCCGGCGCTGAACGGGCGGGGCGCCGATCACGGCCCGGTCGCGGGCCGGCCGCCGGTCGCTCGCGGGCCGGTCACGCGCCGACCGCGGGACGGGAGGGGCCCCGGCCGCCCGTAGGGTGGGAGGACGCGCGCGGAGGGGAGTCGCATGGGAGGGGTGCTGACCGGCTTCGCCATCATCGGCTTCATCATCGCCGTGGGCTACGGCGTCGGCCGCTCCGGGATCGCGGGTCCCGGCGCCCAGCACTCCCTCAACCGGGTCGCGTTCTTCGTCGCGACGCCCGCGCTGCTGTTCACGGTGCTCGCGAAGGCCGACCTGCACGTCGTGTTCTCGGCGTTCCTGCTGGCGTCGGCATCCGCGGTGGCCGTCGCGGCGATCCTCTACCTGGTGGTGGCGCGGATCCTCTTCCGCCGGCCGGTCGCCGAGACCACCATCGGCGCGGCCTCGGCGAGCTACGTCAACGCCAACAACATCGGCCTGCCGGTCGCGATCTACGTGCTCGGCGACGCGCAGCTCGTCGCGCCCGTGCTGCTCCTGCAGCTTCTGGTGCTCGCGCCGACCACGCTCACGGTCCTCGACATCTCGAGCCGCGGATCCGCGTCGGTGGTCGGGATCCTCACGCAGCCGCTGCGGAACCCGATGATCATCGCGTCGATGCTCGGCATCCTCATCGCGATCACCGGCCTGCAGGTGCCGGACGCGGTCTACGAGCCGTTCCGGCTGATCGGCGGCGCGGCGATCCCCATCGTGCTGATGGCGTTCGGCATGTCGCTCGTGGGGCGGAAGCCGCTCGCGCCGGGATCCGGCCGCGGCGAGATCGTCGTGGCCTCGGTGATCAAGACGGTGATCATGCCGCTCGCCGCGTTCCTGCTCGCGCGGTTCGCGTTCCACCTGGACGCCGACCAGACCTTCGCGGCGACCGTCATCGCGGGCCTGCCCACCGCGCAGAACATCTTCAACTTCGCCTCGCGCTACGAGCGCGGCGTGGTGCTCGCGCGCGACACCGTGCTGATCACGACGGTCGCGTCGATCCCGGTGCTGCTGGTGATCGCGGCGCTGCTGGCTCCCGGGACCTAGCGTCCCGGGATCCGGCGGCGGGATCTAGCGGCGGCGGGTCGTCGCGGTGCGCTGGGCGGCGCGCTTCTGCGAGCGCTTGGCGAGCTGGGCCTTGCCCTTGGCCATCGCGGCCTTGCCCTGGCGGCTGCGCAGGAAGCGGCGGACGACGGGGACGGCGACGAACAGGAAACGGATCAGCGGCATGGTGCTCCTCGGGGGATCTGCGCGGATCGGTGGACCCCCGCCTCTCGACCCTGCCAGGTCCGGGCGCGCGCGACCGGGATCGGGGCGGATGCGGCGGGGAGCGGCCAGGCGGGGATACCGCGCGGGGGAGGCGGATGCAGCGGTCGCGGCGGTCAGCGCCCGTCGCGGAGCCGCTCCGCCGCACGCGCGACCAGCGGCGC
>NZ_QWGT01000286.1 GCF_003576405.1 Clavibacter lycopersici | reverse complement strand
GTGCGGTCCGAGGCCGCCGACACCGCCCCCGGCGCCGACCGCACCGGCGGCGGCGTCCTCCAGGGCATCAGCTTCCGCGCCGAGCGGGGCACGCGGATCGCGCTCGTCGGCCCGTCGGGCGCGGGCAAGAGCACGATCCTCGCGCTCATCGAGCGCTTCTACGACCCGACCTCCGGCGTCGTGCGCGTCGGCGGGCGGGACATCCGCACGCTCGACCGCGAGGACCTCCGGCGCCAGATCGGCTACGTCGAGCAGGACGCCCCCGTGCTCGCCGGCACGCTCCGCGAGAACCTCACGCTCACGGCGTTCGACGCCACCGACGAGCAGTGCATCGAGGTGCTGCACGCCGTGAACCTCACGGAGGTCCTCGCGCGCAACGAGCTCGGCCTCGACGCGCCCGTCGGAGAGGACGGCATCATGCTCTCCGGCGGCGAGCGCCAGCGCCTCGCGATCGCGCGCACGCTCCTCTCGGCGCCGCCGATCCTCCTGCTCGACGAGTCGACCTCCAGCCTCGACGGCCTCAACGAGCAGCTGCTCCGCAAGGCGATCGACGCGGTCGCCGAGCACCGCACGCTCATCGTGATCGCGCACCGGCTCTCGACCGTCGTCGACAGCGACCTCATCGTGGTCGTCGAGAAGGGCCGCGTCGTCGGCACGGGCACGCACGCGGAGCTCGTCGTGTCGACGCCGCTCTACCGCGACCTCGCGAAGCACCAGCTGCTCGTGTAGGGCCACCCGGCACCGTCAGGCGCGTGGCGTCGGGTCCGCCCGCTCTAGCGCGCTCAGGTGCATCTCCCGCGCCGCGAGGAACACCGGCAGGGCGACCGCGAACGCCACGAGCGGGGCCAGCAGCACGTAGATCCACACCCGCCGCATCCGGAGCCGCCGCCCCTCGACGATGATGAAGACCACGCTCGCGACCGCCGCGATCAGCAGGTCCCACGAGAGCGACGACACCGCAGGCCCGCCCGCGGACAGGTCGGCGAGGAAGTCCCGGCCCTCCATGACCACGCGGATGTTCGCCGACCAGGTCAGCACCAGCCCGGCGGCCGCGAGCACCAGGTACACGAGGGCGAGTCGCGTGGGACGCCGGCGTGCGGGACGCGTGCTCATGGGGACCCCTTCTCGTGGATGAGGCCAGGCTAGGCGCTGGCCCGCCGAGCTGCGCCGTCCGCCCGGGATCGGCCGCGGACCGGCCCACTGCCCGCCTGGGGAGGACGCAGCCCGCGCGGTCAGCCGACCGGCGCGGCCAGCGCGTAGAGGGCCACGGCGCTGGCGGCCGCGACGTTGAGCGAGTCGATGCCGTGCGCCATCGGGATCCGCACCACCGTGTCCGCCGAGCGGATCGCCTCATCCGACAGCCCCGGACCCTCCGAGCCGAGCACGATGGCGAGCCGATCATGTTCCTCGGCCGGGAAGTCGCGGATGGAGACGGCGTCGGGGGTCAGCGCGAGCGCCGCGACGTGGAAGCCGGCCTCGGCGAGCGCCGCTCGCGTCTCCGGCCACTCCCCCGTGCGGGTCCACGGCACCTGGAGCACGGTGCCCATGCTGACGCGGATGGCGCGACGGTAGAACGGATCCGTGCAGCGCGGCGTGACGAGCACGGCGTCGGCGCCGATGGCTCCGACGGAGCGGAAGATCGCGCCGACGTTGGTGGGATCCACGACGTCCTCGAGCACCACCACGCGCCGCGCGTCCGCGAGCAGCGACGTGACCGACGGCAGCGCGGGCCGGTCGAGCGACGCGACCACACCGCGATGCAGGACGTAGCCGGTCAGCTCGGCGAGCAGCTCGCCCGGCCCGGTGAACACGGGCACGTCGCGGTCGCCCACGAGCGCGAGCGCCTCGTCGACCGTGCCGCCGAGCGCGAGCACCGACCGCGGCGCGTGCCCGGCCCGGAGCGCGCGTTCGAGCACGAGCGCCGACTCCGCCAGGTAGATCCCGTGGCCCGCGCCCTCGGCCTTGCGGAGCGCGACGTCGGTGCGGTGGCTGTAGTCGGCCAGCTGCGGATCGGCGAGGTCGTCGACCGGGACGACGTGCGCCACTAGGCGCCGAACGGGTCGGGCGTGAGCGTGTACTTCGTGTTCAGGTACTCGTGGATCCCCTCGAGCCCGCCCTCGCGGCCGAGCCCCGACTGCTTCACGCCGCCGAACGGCGCCGCCGCGTTGGAGATGACGCCCATGTTGAGGCCCGTCATGCCCGTCTCGAGCCGTTCGATCATGCGCTGGCCGCGCGCGAGGTCGCGCGTGAAGACGTAGGAGACGAGGCCGTACTCGGTGTCGTTGGCGAGGCGCACGGCGTCGTCCTCGTCGTCGAACGGCACGATCGCGACGACCGGCCCGAAGATCTCCTCGCGGAGGATGTCGCTGCCCTCGGCCACGTCCGTGACGAGGGTCGGCGGATAGAAGTGGCCCGCGCCCTGCCGAGGCTCGCCGCCCGCGCGCACGGTCGCGCCGCGCCCGACGGCGTCGCGCACCAGGCGGTCGGCCTTGTCGACCGCGCGGCCGTCGATGAGCGGCCCGACCGTGACGCCCTCCTCGGTGCCGCGCCCGATCCGCATCCGGTCGATGCGCTCCTGCAGCCGGTCGGCGAACGCGTCCGCGATGGACGCCTCGACGATGAAGCGGTTCGCGGCCGTGCACGCCTGGCCGACGTTGCGGAACTTCGCCGCCATCGCGCCCTCCACCGCCTTGTCGATGTCCGCGTCCGCGAAGACCACGAACGGCGCGTTGCCGCCCAGCTCGAGCGAGACGCGAAGGACGTTCTGCGCGGCCTGCGCGCCGAGCTGGCGGCCGACGGGCGTGGATCCGGTGAAGCTCAGCTTCCGCAGCCGCGGGTCGGCGATGAGCGGGCCCGTGACGTCGGCGGCGTTCGTGGTGGGGATCACGTTGAGGACGCCCGCGGGCAGCCCCGCCGCCGCCAGCAGCTCGGCGAAGCGCAGCGTCGTCAGCGGCGTGAGGTCGGCCGGCTTGATGACCACGGTGCAGCCCGCGGCGAGCGCCGGCGCGATCTTCCGGGTCGCCATCGCGAGCGGGAAGTTCCACGGGGTGATGAGGAGCACCGGGCCGACGGGGTG
>NZ_QWGT01000285.1 GCF_003576405.1 Clavibacter lycopersici | reverse complement strand
GTCGCCGGCGGGCAGGCCGTCCGGGAGCGCGTCGGCGCGGATGCGGCGGCAGGCCGCGAGCAGCTCGGGTCCGGCCGCGCGGTGGATCGCGCCGTCCACTCCCCCGCCGCCGAGCAGCGACGAGTTCGCGGCGTTCACGATCGCGTCGACGTCCTGCCGGGTGATGTCGCCGCGCACGGCCTCGATCTGCGTCATGGATCCAGCCTGGCCCCGGAGGGCTTCGAGGAGGGGTCCCGTGGAGACGACGCTGTCCCACGGGCGGTGACCGGAACCGTTCGGGTTGACTCCGGGCACATCGGCAGTATTCGGAACCCGGGGAAGAACGGATTGCCGGGAGGCCGGATCCCGGAGCCCGGTTCGCCGCAGCGCGCCCGCGGTCGGGTCGCGGAGGCGGCCCGGGGATACTGGAGGGGTCGGTGCCCTCCTGCCGGCGTCGACAGGAGTCCCATGGCCACGACCGCATCCCGCCCCGCACCCGAGCGCATCGACGGCTACATCGCGCTCCGCAGCTACGCCGCCATCGGGGACGGGCGCACCGTCGCGCTCATCGCGGAGGACGGCGACATCGACTGGCTGCCGCTGCCGAACCTGCACACGCCGCCCGCGTTCGCGGCGCTCCTCGACGCATCGCACGGCGGACGGATCACCCTGCGGCCCGACGAGGAGTTCGAGGTGACGCGGGCCTACGTGCCCGGCACGAACGTCCTCACCACCACCTTCACCACGGCGTCAGGCAGCGTGCGCGTGACCGACGCGCTCATCACCGGCGTCGCGGGGCGGCTGCCGTGGGCCGAGCTCGGGCGGCGGGTCGAGGGCCTCACGGGCGAGGTCGCGATGAGCTGGCTCGTCGCACCCGGCACCGCGCTCGCCACCTCGTCGCCGTGGGTGCAGGCGACGCACAACGGACCGGTCATCCGCGTGGACGGCGTGACGCTCGCGGTCGTGGGCCTGGAGCACGGACCCGCGGATCCCGGCACGCAGTCGCTGTCCGGCGCGTTCACCACGGCGAAGGGATCCCGCCACGTCATCACGATGGTGGGGACCGAGCGGGAGCCCGTGCGGATCCCGAACCCCGCGATCGTGGACGAGGGCATCGACCGCACCATCCGCAACTGGGAGGGCTGGAGCGCCGAGTTCCGCTACGAGGGCGAGTGGGCCGAGGCCGTGCAGCGCAGCGCCCTCGCGCTCAAGCTGCTCGTGCACGCGCCGACCGGATCCATCGCCGCGGCCGCCACGACCTCGCTGCCCGAGCGCATGGACGGCGGCAAGAACTGGGACTACCGCTTCGCGTGGGTGCGCGACCTCGCCTACACGGTGAACGCGCTCGTGAAGTTCGGGCTCCGCGAGGAGACGCACGCGGCGGTGTCGTGGATGCTCCGCACCATCCGCGACAACGGCCCCGAGCTGCACGTCTTCTACTCGCTCGAGGGCGGCGTGCCCGAGGGCAGCTCGACCCCGGAGGTGCCGGGCTGGCGCGGCGTCGGCCCCGTGGTCGACGGGAACGACGCGCAGGCGCAGCTGCAGCTCGGCGTGTTCGGCGACCTGTTCGACGTGGTGCGCACGTACGTCCGCGACGGCAACGTGCTCGACGCCGACACCGGTCGCCTCCTCGCGACCTTCGCCGACCGCGCGTGCGACATGTGGCAGAAGCGCGACGCCGGCATGTGGGAGCTGGAGGACGAGCAGCACTACACGACCTCGAAGCTCGGCTGCTGGCAGGCGCTCGACTGCGCGGTCGAGCTCGCCGAGGTGGGGCAGATCCCCGGCGTGCCGGACAGGTGGCGGGCCGAGCGCGACCGCATCCGCACGTGGGTCGAGGAGGAGTGCTGGGACGAGGGGCGCGGCGCCTACGTGATGCACCCGGGCAGCCAGCGGCTCGACACGAGCATCCTGCTGCACTCCATCTCCGGCTTCGACCGCGGCGAGCGCATGTCGCGCACGCTCGACGCTCTCCGCTCCGAGCTCGGCCGCGGGCCCCTGCTGTACCGGTACTCCGGGATGCCGGAGGAGGAGGGCACGTTCACCGCGTGCGGGTTCTGGATGGCGGGCGCGCTCGCGTGCGTCGGCCGGATGGACGAGGCGCGCGAGCTCATGGACCAGCTGGTCGACCTCGGCAACGACGTCGGCCTGTACTCCGAGATGATCGACGCCGACGACCACGCGTTCCTCGGCAACCTGCCGCAGGGGCTCAGCCACCTGGCGCTGGTGAGCGCCGCGCTCACGATCGACGAGCTGTCGGGCGGGAAGTCGCGCTCGACCAGGACGCCGCGCGCGAAGCGGTAGGCGGGGCGGTCGCGCCGGGGCCTACGCGCGGGGCAGCAGCGGCCCGGCGAACTCCGTGCGGACGCCGCGCGAGAACAGCACCGAGTCGGGCGCGCGGTCGACGATCCCCGGGAGGCCCGCGGCCGCGACCAGCTCGTCGTCGAGGTCCACGAGCTCGGCGCGCTCGAGGGTCCAGGCGTCGTGCGTGTTCGGCCAGTAGCGCGTGACGCCGCCGCGGGCCACGTGCATGCCCCAGCGCGCGGTGAGGAAGTCGGCGAGCGGATCCCCCACGACCTCCTCGCCGAGCGGGCGCACGGACAGGCGCGACGACGGACGCGTGCCCGTGTGCCGCCGCGACGTGTAGGTGACGACGCCGTCGTGCTCGGCGTGCGTCATCGACGCCCACATGTAGGGCAGGCCGAGGCCCGCGCGCGCGCCGATCACGGGCAGGAGCTTCGCGGCCTCGAGCGAGCGGAAGACCACGCCGCGGCGGCCGTCGTCGCCCACGCTGTAGAGGCGCACGTTGAGCTCGGCGAAGGTGCCGGCCCACGGCACGGCGGGCAGGGGCGGGAAGGCGCTGCGGGACAGGACGAACGGGATGAGGCCGACCCAACTGGATCCGTCGTGCACGTCCGGGCGCGTGCCCGGCGGGAGGAGCGGGGCGACGAGGGCGGGATCCACGCGCCAGTGAACGAAGGCGAGGTCGCTCCAGACCTGGCGGATGACCGCGCGGCCGGGGAGGTCGGGAGCGTGGGGGTCGACGGGATCCGCGGGGCGGGTCATCGGGCGCGCTTCCGCGGGGCGGGCGCTGCGGCCGCGTCGGCCTCGTCGTCGGGTGCGGCCGCGTCGTCGGCGATGCCG
>NZ_QWGT01000284.1 GCF_003576405.1 Clavibacter lycopersici | reverse complement strand
CGTTGCGCCCGAGCGCCCAGGAGCGGTGCGCCGCCTCCGCCGGATCCACCACGGGCGCGTGCCCGGACGCGGCGGCGCGCGCGTCATCCAGCGGTGCGGACACGTCCCGCCCGTCGCGCCACGTGTCGGAGGCGAGCAGCACCGCCGGATCCCGAGGCGGCGCCGTGTCGGAGATGCCCTGCGCCGCGAGGCACGGGCGGAGGCGGATGTCCTCGGCCTCGTCGATCGCGGCCGTCGAGACGCCCACGACACCGTCGAGCGGCATGCTCCACGCCGCCGCGTCGCGCGCGGGTGGATCCGGTACGGGCGTCGTGGCGGGCGGCGGCGCGTTCACGATCGCGATGCCGACGAGGCCCGCCGCGACGAGCGTCGAGGCGATGCCCCGCGGGGTGGCGAGCCGTCGGACGGCGCGGCGTGCGGGGGATGTGCAGGGGGATGCGCTCACGACCGCACCAGTCCTCTCTCGTGGGCGAAGACGACGACCTGCAGGCGGCTGCGGAGACCGAGCTTCGCGAGCACCGCCTGCACGTGCGTCTTCACGGTGGACGCCGAGACGAAGGACGCCTCGGCGATCTGGGTGTTGCTGAGCCCGCGCGCGACGAGCAGGAACGTCTCGCGCTCCCGTGGCGTCAGCGCGGCGAGCACGTCCAGGTCGGGGCGCGGCGGCGGGGATCCGAAGTCGCGCAGGAGGTCCTCGGTGTCGCCCGTCACGTCGCCGGCCGCCGCGGCGCGCACGGTGGCGAGCAGCACCTCGGGCCGGGCGTCCTTGGTGAGGAACGCGGCGGCGCCGGCCCGGGCGGCGGCGCGCACGGCCTGGTCCTCGCGCATGGTGGTGAGCACGACCACCCGGGGCGCCTCGGCGCCGCCGTCCCGCATGGCGGCGGTCGCGGCGAGGCCGTCGAGCACGGGCATGCGGAGGTCCATCAGCACCACGTCGGGCGACTCGCGCCGCACCAGGTCGATCCCCGCGCGACCGTCCCCGGCGATGCCGACGCAGACGAGGTCGTCCGTGGCGTCGATCTGCATGCGCAGGCCCTGGGCGAAGAGCGGCTGGTCGTCGACCACCGCCACGCGGACGCGCTCAGCCACGGACCGCGGCCTCATCGGAGGCGGAAGCGGAGGCGGGCGCGAGCGCTGATGCGAGGGCGGGCGCCGCCTGCGCGCCGTCGAACGGCAGGAACGCGGTCACGACGAACTCGCCGTCCCCGTCCGGCTCGGCGGTCAGCCAGCCGCCGGCGATGCGGGCGCGCTCGCGCATCCCCGCGATCCCCGCCCCCGCTCCGGGCAGGGCGTCGCGCTGCACGAGCGGCGACCGACCCGAGGATCGCACCAGGATCGCGAGCCCGGGACCCCGCCAGTCGAGCACGACCGCCGCGCGTGCCTCCGCGCCGCCGTGCTTCAGCGCGTTCGTCAGGCTCTCCTGCACGATCCGGTACACAGCGAGCTGGTGCGCGGGACGGAGGTCCAGGCGCTCCCCGAGCTCGTCGAGGGTGATCCCCATGCCGACGTCGCGCATGCGCTCGACGAGGGCGGGCAGGTCGGCGAGCGACAGCAGCTCGTCGCCCGCCTCGGTGATGCGCTCGATCAGCCCGCGGACGTCGGTCAGCGCGTCGCGCGCGACCCCGGAGATCGCGGACAGCGCGCCGGCCACGATCTCCGGCTGCCGCGCCGACATGGCCGTGGCGCCCTCCGACTGCGCCACGACGATCGTGAGCGCGTGCGCCACCGAGTCGTGCACGTCGCGGGAGATGCGGGCGCGCTCCATCCCGAGCCGGAGCTCGAGGTCGGTCTCGGCCAGGCGGTCCTCGGCCTCGTCGAGCACGCGGCCCAGGCGGCGCAGGCGTGCGGCGGCACCGATGCCGAACCCGGCCGCCCAGGCGAGGACGACCGCGCCGACGCACGCGAGGAGCAGGACGACCACCGCGTCGCCGACCGGCTGGTCGCTGCCGGTCGCGAGGCGGTCCGTCCAGTCGAGGATGCGGGATCGCGCGGCATCCGTCGGCATCGCGACGTGGAGGACGGCGGCTCCGGCGGCGAGGATCCCGGCGGGCAGGGCCGCGAGCCGCATCCGACGCGCGCCTGTGGCGGCGATGAGGAGGACGACGATGCCGATCGCCGCGTGCATCGGCCAGGTGGTCGAGTCGGCGGCGGGGGCGAGCCCCACGAGCTGCAGCACCGGGATCGCGACGACGATCGCGAGCGACGCGGCCGGCAGCCAGACGGCCAGGGCGATGGCCGCCCCGAGCGCGACGGCCAGCGTGGCGGTGCCGGCGAGGCCGGAGCGGCCCGCCTCGGCGAGGATCCAGAGGCCGGCGAACGCGACGCCGCCGAGCGGGGCGACCGAGTGCGCGATCGTGCGGGAGGAGGTCATGGGCTCAGGCTACGAGCGGCCATCGCCCCGGCGGGCCGAGGCGGGGGAACCTCATCCTCGCGGGGGAGACGCCGGCGCGCGCTGGCAGACTGGGCCCGTGACCCGCACCCCCGCCGCCCCCGCGTTCACCCGTCCGTCGCTCGCGCCGGGGCTCCTCGGCGCCATCGTGCTGCTGGCCGGGTTCGCGGTGATCGACGGCGACCTCTTCACGGTCGTGCGGTTCGCGGTGTCGATCCTCGCGCTCATCATGATCGTGTTCTCGGTGCGCGCCCGCAGCTGGTGGAGCGCCGCGCTGCTCGCGGCGGTCGCCGTCATGTGGAACCCGGTCGCCGTGATCCCCGTCGAGGCCGTCACCTGGCAGTCGCTGCAGTACATGGCCGCGATCGTGTTCATCGCGGCGGGCATCCTCGTGAAGGTGCCCGTCGAAGACGCCCCTACGCCGGGCCGACCCCGAACGCGCGCTCCTCGGTGAGGCCGCGCCGCAGGTAGGCGACGATCTCGTCGAGCGACCGGCGGGCGAGCGCCGGGTCCGCCGCCGGGTAGGCGAGCCAGCCCTGGTCGGCGCGGGGGATCCGCACGAGCCGCGCCTTCGTCCCCGCGGCCTTCAGCGCCGCGACGCCCTCGACGACGTGGTCGATCCGCGGGTCGGCGCTGCCCACGTGCACGAGCGCGTCGGGGAGCCGGTCGAGCCCGTGGCCCTGCCGGTCGGCGGCCCTGCCGGTCGGCACGTCGCCGCTGGGGCTGACGAGCACGAGCCGCAGCACG
>NZ_QWGT01000283.1 GCF_003576405.1 Clavibacter lycopersici | reverse complement strand
GACCGCACGTTCGACGACCTCGTGCCGCGGACGTCCGCGTGAGCGCGGGCACGGGCGCCGGCGCGCGCGCCGGGACGGCCGCGAGTGCGCCGGGCACGACCGCGACGACGACCCGCCGCGCCGGCAAGCGCGAGAAGCCCGAGGTGCGGCGGGCGATGATCGTGGAGGCCGCGCGCGCGGTGATCCTCCGCCAGGGCCTCACCGCCACCGGGCTCCGCGACATCGCCGCCGAGGGCGACATCTCGGTCGGCACCGTCACGTACCACTTCGCGAGCGTCGCCGAGATCCTCGACGAGGTCGTCGTGCTCGAGACCGACCGGTTCTACGCGTCGATCGTCGAGGAGGTGGACGCCGACCCGGATCCGGTGCACGGGATCCGCCTGCTGGTCGAGCCGCTCTTCACGGGCGGTGACGAGGCCGAGGCGCACTGGCGGCTCTGGTCGGACTACTGGAACGCCGTGTCCCGCCAGCCCGGCCTCTCCGCCGACCGCCTCGAGCGCATCCGCGTGTGGGAGGCGTGCCTCGTCCGCACGATCCGCCGTGGCATCGCCGCCGGCGTGTTCCGCGCGGTCGACGCCGCCGAGGTCGCGCTCAAGCTCGCGGCGTACAGCGACGGGATCGCGACCCAGCTGTCGCAGAAGGCGCCCGGCCTCGACAACGCGCGGGCGCTCGCGTGGATCTGGACCTTCCTCGACGCCGAGCTCGCCGCCGGGGAGCCGCTCTTCCGCTGAGCCGCGTGCCACGCGGTGCGGACCGGGGCATGATGAGCGAGGCGACGCGGCCCGAGGGTGCGCACGCCGACCGCCCGTCGTCACCGCTCCCGGAGGATCCATGCTCATCGAACCCGTCGACGCCGCCCGCGCGCACGTCAGCAGCCACGTCGACCCGGACGACTTCGACGCGTTCTGGGCCGACACCCTCGCCGAGGCCGCGCAGCACGACCTCGACGTGCGCCTCTCCCCCGTGGAGACCGACCTCGCGCTCGTCGACGTGCAGGACGTGACCTTCGCGGGATCCGGCGGCACCGACGTGCGCGCCTGGCTCCGCACCCCCGCGGGCGCGACCGGCCCGCTGCCCACCGTCGTCTCGTACGTCGGCTACGGCGGCGGTCGCGGGCGCGCCGAGGAGACGCTTATCTACGCGGCCGCTGGCTTCGCCCACCTGCAGATGGACACGCGCGGCCAGGGCTCCTACTGGAGCGCCGGCGACACCGCCGACCACGGCGAGGCCGGACCCGCGATCCCCGGCTTCATGACCCGCGGCATCGCCTCCCGCGAGACCTACTACTACCGCCGCCTCTTCACCGACGCCGTGCGCGCGGTCGACGTGGTCCGGTCGCTCGACGTCGTGGATCCGTCGCGCATCGCCGTGCAGGGCGGCAGCCAGGGCGGCGGCATGGCCCTCGCGGTCGCCGGCCTCCGCGACGACCTCGCCGCGGTCTCGGCCTACGTGCCGTTCCTCTGCGACATCGAGCGCGCCACCCACATCACCGACGCGTACCCGTACCACGAGGTCGTCGACTACCTGAAGACGCACCGCGGCCGCGGCGAGGACGTGCACGCCGTGCTGCGGTACTTCGACGGCGTCGCGTTCTCCCGCCGCGCCACCGCGCCCGCCCGCTTCTCGGTGGGCCTGATGGACGCGACCTGCCCGCCCTCCACCGTCTACGGCGCGTTCAACGCCTACGCGGGCGGGAAGGAGATCGTCGAGTGGGAGTACAACGGCCACGACGGCGGCGGCATCGACGACGAGCTCGGCACGCTCGCGTTCCTGCGGCGCACGATGGGCTGACGGCGGGCTGATGGCGGGGGCGGGCCGGCCGCGGATCCGCTCCCGGATCGTGGACGCGACCCGCCACCTCGTCGGTGGTTCCGCGTAACCTGGGAGCACCTCGCCGGTGGAGCGAGCGGACCGGGAGGACATCATGCCCCGGCCCCGCATCCGCCCCGCGAAGTCCTCCAAGCCCGGTGCCCCGCCGCCGTCCGTGGCCGCCCGCGTGGCCGCGGATCCGGCGCAGAAGGAGGTCCTCGTCGAGGAGGCGCTGCTGCTCGTCGGCGTCGCGCTGCGGCTCCAGATGGAGAACCTCATCATCCTGCGCACGCTGCGGGAGCGCCGCGCGTACGACGAGGAGTCGCTCATCGAGGCGCTCCGCGGCGAGCTGGCCGAGCTCATCGGCGAGAAGCGCGGCGAGGCGGAGCGGCTGCGCATGGCCCGCGACCGCGCGGCGCTGCGCGAGGGCAAGGGCAAGCGGCCCGACGACTACCGCGAGGGCGACGTGCCGGGGCTCCGCCTGCGGGCGGAGATCGCGGAGGAGATCGTCGAGCGGCTCGGCGCCCTCTCGCGCGACCCGGAGGCGCTGCGCGAGGTGCTCGTGATCGCGCGCGACTCGGCCCTCGAGCAGATCGTGCGCGCGCGGCTCGCGCCGCAGATGCTGCCCGGTGCGTTCCCCGAGGAGGGGCGCGACGACCGCGTCGACGAGCTGCGCGCCGAGCTGGCGCGGCTCGCGGCGGATCGGGAGCGGGCGGCCGAGGCAACGGCGCCGCGGGACCCGGGCCGCGCGCGCGTGCGCACCGGCGGCCGGGGGCGCCCGCAGAAGGTCTGAGCGCGCGGTGCCTCAGGGCGCGAGCGCGAACCGGGGCTCGACGCGCTCGCCGGTCGCCGCATCCGCCGCGAGGCTGCCGATGAGCGGCGCGAACTTGGCGCCGTGGCCGGAGCAGGGCGAGACGATCGTGATCCCGTCGACCCGGTCGACCACGAAGTCCTCCGTGGGCGTGCTCGTGAACAGGCACGTCGCCTCCGCGTACGGCACGGGCTCGACGCCCGGCAGGTTGCGGCGCACCCAGTCGACGACGCGGGTGCGGTTGGCGGGATCCACGACGCCGTCCTGGTGCGCGGCCGACGGGATCACGCGCCCGCCGTCGAACTCGGCGACCTTGTGGCCGCGGCCCTCCACGTCGCGCCCGCCGGGCAGCGCGTAGACCTGCATGCGCTCGTCCATGTGGATGGAGGTCGGGACCGGGCGCGGCCCGTCCATGTACGCGAAGTGGAAGACCTGCTCCTGCCGCACGCGCAGCGGCGGGATCCGGTCGAGGGCCGCGCGCGGCAGCGGCAGCGCGCCGCCGAGCAGGTCGGGCAGCCACGCGCCCGC
>NZ_QWGT01000282.1 GCF_003576405.1 Clavibacter lycopersici | reverse complement strand
GGCCCCGCGCGCCTCGCCGTCGCCCTCGGCATCCCGCTGTCCGACGACGGCGCGCCGCTCGACGCGTCGCCCTATGCGTTCGACCTGCCGGACGCGCCGCTCGCGCTGCCCGCGTCGGGCCCGCGCGTCGGCGTCTCCGGGCCGGGCGGATCCGGCGAGCTGTTCCCCTGGCGGTTCTGGGTGCCGGGGGATCCGACGGTCTCGCCGTATCGCGCGCACGTGCCGCGCATACGCCGCTGAGCTGCTCGGGCCGCCGGCCTACCGGACGACGAGCACGACCGCGGCGCAGGTCGCGGCCCACAGCCAGCTCACGAGCGTGCCGATGATGAAGCGCTCGCGTGCCTCCGCGGCCTCGCCCAGCTCCGAGAAGCGGCCGACGCCCTTGATGGCGATCACGACGGCCAGCGCCTCGGGATACCCGGCGAGGATCACGGCCACCACGGCCAGCCGCTCGAGCATGCCGATGGTCGCGCCGCCGCGCAGGACCTCGCGGGTGGGCCGACGCATCGCGGACGGGTCGTCCTCGTGTCCGCGGGGCGCCACCAGGATGCCGCCGTACGCGCCGGGCGGTACGGAGCCGCGGGTGGCGAGGGCCAGCACGACGGTGGAAGCGGATCCGCCGCCCAGCACCGCGAGCACGACGGCGACCAGCCCGAGGTAGCCCACGACCAGCGGGGAGGCGTCGCCCTCGAGGGTCAGACCCACCGCCACCGCGGCGGCGAGTGCGCCCGCGGCCGCGGCGACCATGCCCGTGCGGGGCGCGCGCACGGCGAGCAGGGCGAGCACGAGGCTCCCGGTGGCCAGCACGCAGAGCACGGCCCAAGCCGCGACCTCGACGGCGGTGCCCGCCGGGATCATGAGCGGACCCCGTCCTTCGCGGCCCGCGGCGTCTCGGCCGGCGCGGCTCCTGCGTCCAGGTGCGCCAGCAGCGCCTCGAGCCCGGGGATCGCGGCGCGCTCGGCCCGCCACCCGCTCGTGCGCAGACGCGTGCTCACCGCCTGCGGGGTGATCCCGAGGTCGGCGGCGACCTCGCGCTGCGTGCGGCCCCCGGCCATGCGGTCGACGACGTCCCAGCCCTGCGCCGTGCGTCGGTCCCGCGCGAGCAGCAGCAGGGTGACGAGCGCCTCCACCTCCGCGGTGCGGGGAAGCGCCGGCCCGGGATGGTCGTCAGGGTGCTCGGTGGGCGGATCCGTCGCGAGCGCGAACCGCGTCGCGCTGCGCTTGGCCGCCGTGACCGCGTCGCGGGCGGCGATGTACGCCGGTCCCGTCGCCTCGCGCGTCGCCCGGGGGAGCGGGGTCCGCACCGCCCCGATGCCGAGACCGACGCTCCAGTGCCCGTCGCGCGTGAGCAGGAGCACCATGTCGAGGGCGGTCGCCGCGTCGGCGACGAGCGCCTGCAGCTCGTCGCCGGACGTGCGGTCGACGGGGAGCACGAGGCGCCCCGCGTACCGGCTCGCGAGCTCGTCGCGCCCCGTCCCGGCGCGATCGACGTCGTGTCGGCTGGCCTTCTGGTCGGCGGTGATCACGAACATGCGTCCCCCTGCGGTCCCTGGACTTGATCGAAGAACATCAACTCTACGCACTTGATTCCGAACAATCAATGCCAGCAACTTGATCGACGGTCGTCTCCCGTGGACCCGATGCTCCCGCGGACCGCCGACATGCAGCACGACAGCGCCCTCCGGCCGCGCGTCGGGGACGCACGGCCGCGCCCGCCGTCCCCGCGATGCCGCGCTGATACCGTGATCGGGTGACGAACGCCGACCTCGACCGCCTCTCCTCCCAGCAGAACGACCCGTCCTTCGAGGACGTGTGGGAGGAGATCGTCTGGCGCGGGTACGTGCACGTGTCCACGGACCAGCAGGCGCTCAAGGAGCTGCTCTCCGGTCCGCCCATCACCTACTACTGCGGATTCGACCCCACGGCGCCGAGCCTGCACCTCGGGAACCTGGTGCAGCTGCTCCTCATGCGGCGGATCCAGCTGGCCGGGCACCGTCCGCTCGGGCTCGTGGGCGGCTCGACCGGCCTGATCGGCGATCCCCGGCCCACAGCCGAGCGCACCCTGAACACCCCCGAGGTCGTGGCCGAGTGGGTGCGGCGCCTGCAGGCGCAGGTCTCCGCCTTCCTCAGCCCCGAGGGCGACAACGCCCTGCGCATCGTCAACAACCTGGACTGGACGGCGCCGATGAGCGCCATCGACTTCCTCCGCGAGGTGGGCAAGCACTTCCGGGTGGGCACGATGCTCAAGAAGGACGCGGTGAGCGCGCGCCTCAACTCGGACGAGGGCATCAGCTACACGGAGTTCAGCTACCAGATCCTGCAGGGCCTGGACTTCCGCGAGCTGCACCGCACGTACGGATGCGTGCTGCAGACCGGCGGCAGCGACCAGTGGGGCAACCTCACCAGCGGCACCGACCTGATCCGGCGCAGCGAGCGCGCCACGGCGCACGCGATCGGCACGCCGCTGATCACCAACTCCGACGGCACCAAGTTCGGCAAGAGCGAGGGCAACGCGGTGTGGCTCGACCCCGAGCTCACGAGCCCGTACGCCTTCTACCAGTTCTGGCTCAACACGGACGACGGCGACGTGATCCACCGGCTGCGCATCTTCACGTTCCTGGACCGGTCGCGCATCGAGGAGCTCGCGCGGTCCATGGAGTCCGAGCCGTTCCGCCGCGAGGCGCAGCGCGCGCTCGCCTGGGAGGTGACGACGCTGGTGCACGGCATCGAGGCGACGGAGTCCGCGATCGCGGCGTCGCAGGCGCTGTTCGGCCAGGGCGAGCTGACCGCGCTCGACGAGCCGACGCTCCGGGCCGCCCTGGGGGAGCTCCCGTCCGCGGGCATCGCCGCGGGCACGTCGGTGATCCAGGCCCTCATCGACACCGGCCTCGTCTCGAGCGCGGGCGAGGCGCGGCGTGCGATCACCCAGGGCGGGGTCTACGTGAACAACGTCGCCGTGCGCGATGCGGCCGCCGTCGTCGACGATCTCCTGCACGGCCGTTTCGCCGTGATCCGACGGGGGAAGAAGACCCTCGCCGGACTCACCGTGGCCTGAATATGCCGCTGATCGGGCATCCTCGTCGGCGACTCGTGCGACACGCCCGGGATGCGGTGTGTTTTGCGGGGGTGGGGTGGTCCGCGTAATGTCTCCTCTTGTCGCCGGAA
>NZ_QWGT01000281.1 GCF_003576405.1 Clavibacter lycopersici | reverse complement strand
AGCGCGGATCCGCTGCCGTCGGGCGCCGACGCCACCGCCGGGCAGCTGATCGCCTGGCTCCGCGGGGCGCACCGGCTGGGCCCGGCGGACCTGCCGGGTTGAGCGCGCGTCCCGCTGGCCACGAACCCATCGCACGTCGCGCCGGTCCCACGGCGTGTCGTCCGCTGGGCGCCCCTAACCTGGGGCGTCCCCCGGACCCCGGGACGAGTCGGTGCGTCCTCGTCGCCGACACCGTGCGCGCCCGTCTCGGCGCCGTGATCCGTTCCGGTCGTCGTCGCCCGTCGGATCCGGCCCCATCGCGGGCGCTCGACCCCGGGAGCCCCATGCGGCCGCTGTCCGATCTCCTCCTCGCCGCCTCCGCGCTCCCCGGCAGGACGGCGCGCGTGGCCGAGTCGCTGTACCGCCGCGTCGACGCGGAGGACGGCATCGTCCCCGCCGATGCGGCGCACGGCCTGGTCGGCGGGCCGGATCCCGAGCGCATCGTCGTCATCGGCGAGAGCGGCATGATCAGCCTCGGCGTGCGCACCCACGGCATCTCGCTGACCGCCTGCCTGGCCCGGCAGCACGCGTCGCGGACCGGGCGGGGTGTCGTGTGGTCGAGCGCGATCCTGGCGGGGTCGCGGATCCGCGACGCGCCCGCGGCGATCGCCGGGCTCGCGCCGGTACTCGCGCGGGCCGACGCCGTCGTGCTGCTCGTCGGGGTCAGCGACGTGCTCCGCGTCACCGCGGTGGCGGACTGGGGGCGGCACCTCGGCGAGGCCCTCGCGGACCTCCGCGGCCACCTGCCGGCGGGGACGTGGATCCTCGTGGCCGCCCTCCCGCCCCTCGACCACGCGGGCGGCCTCTCGCCCCGGGCCCGGCGCGGCGCGGGACGGCACGGACGCGTCCTGGACCAGCGGACGCGCGAGGTCGTGGCGAGGGTCCCGAACGCCGCCGCGATCGCGTTCCCGGCGGAGCTCATGTGCGCGCCGTGGCAGCCCGCGTCCGAGGAGACCGCGTACCGGGAGACGTACCGGATCTGGGGCGTCGACCTCGCCCGCGCGCTCGGCATCGCGCGCGCCGGGTGCGCGGCGGGCTGACCAGGCGGGCTGATCCAGCGGGCTGGCTCTGCGGATCGGCACCGGGGTTGTCGCCCGACGTGAGGTTAGGCTAACCTCACCTATCGTGACCTCCCCCGCCTCGACCGCCCCGATCACGCGCGCCGTGGATCCGGATCCGACGCGGTCGCCCGACGCGACGCCCGTGGCATCCGCCCTCGAGGCCCGCGGCATCACGGTCGCGTACGGCGACACGGAGGTCGTGCACGGCGCCGGGCTGGAGATCCGGCCGGGCTGCGTCACGGTGCTCGTCGGCCCGAACGGCAGCGGGAAGTCGACGCTGCTGCGGACGATGGCGCGGCTGCAGGCGGCGCGCTCCGGATCGCTCGTGCTGCGCGACGAGAGCGGCGACGCCGCCGACGCCGACCGCGAGTCCGACGCCCTCGACCTCTCCCTCCGCCGCTTCGCCCGCCGCGTCGCGCTCCTCACGCAGGGCCGCTCCACGCCCGGCGGGCTGAGCGTCCGCGACGTCGTCGAGTTCGGCCGCTACCCGCACCGCGGCCGCTTCGGCGGGGCGGATCCCGACGGCCGCGCGGCCGTGGATCGCGCGCTGGACCTCACCGGCCTCGACGCCCTCGCCGACCGCGGCGTCGACCAGCTCTCCGGCGGCCAGCTCCAGCGCGTCTGGCTCGCCAGCTGCCTCGCGCAGGAGACCGGCGTGCTGCTCCTCGACGAGCCCACCACCTACCTCGACCTCCGCTACCAGGTGGAGCTCCTCGACCTGGTGCGCGACCTCGCCGACGACGGGCGCATCGCCGTCGGCGTCGTCCTCCACGACCTCGATCAGGCCGCCGCGCTCGCCGACACCGTCGCGCTGCTCTCGGACGGCCGGATCGTGAAGACCGGCACCCCAACCGAGGTGCTGACCCCCGACCTCCTCACCGAGGTCTACGGCATCCCCGTCGAGGTCCACGCGGACCCGACGACGGGCAGCCTGCGCACCCGCGCGGTCGCCCGCCACCACCACAGGAACGAGAGGCTCCACCCGTGATCACGAGACGACGAACCCTGGCGATGACCGCCCTCGCCGCCGCGACAGCGCTCACGCTGACCGCATGCGGCACCACCGAGGAGGCATCCACGGGCGCCGGATCCACCCCGAGCGGCGAGGCCATCACGCTCACCGACGGCACCGGCGCGGAGGTCACGCTCGACGGGCCCGCGACCAAGGTCGTCGGCACCGAGTGGAACGTCGTGGAGAACCTCGTGTCGCTGGGCGTGGATCCGGTGGGCGTCGCCGACGTCGAGGGCTACAGCGCCTGGTCGTCGGCCGTGCCGCTCGTGAACGAGCCCGCCGACATCGGCACGCGCGGCGAGCCGAGCGTGGAGACCATCGCGTCGCTCGCACCCGACCTCATCGTGGCGACCACGGACCTCCCGGCCGACGCCGTGGAGCAGCTCAAGGCGATCGCGCCGGTGCTGCAGATCAACTCGGCCGACGGCTCGAAGCAGATCCAGCAGAGCGAGGACAACCTCGAGCTCATCGCGAAGGCGACGGGCACCGAGGACAAGGCGACCGAGGTCATCGACGCCTACGACCAGGCCGTCACGGACGCGAAGGCGAAGCTCGACGCGGCCGGCCTCGCGGGATCCGAGTTCCTCTTCGCGGACGCGTACGTGGACGCCGGCGCGGTCAGCATCCGCCCGTTCGGCACGGGCTCGCTCATCGGCGACGTGACCACCGAGCTCGGCCTCGAGAACGCGTGGACGGGCGAGGTCGACCCCGCGTACGGCCTCGGATCCACCGACGTCGAGGGCCTCACGACCATCGGCGACGTGCAGTTCCTCTACAACTCCAACTCCACGCAGGGCGACGACCCGTTCGCCACGACGCTCGCGGGCAACGCCGTCTGGCAGTCCCTGCCGTTCGTGACGGCCGGCGACGTGCACCGCATGCCCGACGGCATCTGGGCGTTCGGCGGCCCGGCGTCGATGACGGCGTACGCGAAGGCCGTCTCCGACCTGCTCGCCGGCTGACCCGCACCCCGTCGATGACCGCCCCCGTCCGCACCGCGCCCCCGCCGGCCGACGCGCCTCCCGCGCCTGTCGGCGGGGCGTCGATCCCGGATCCCGTCCCGTCGCTCGCCGCCGTCGCGCG
>NZ_QWGT01000280.1 GCF_003576405.1 Clavibacter lycopersici | reverse complement strand
GGCAGGACCGCCGCGGCGAGCCCGTGCGCCCGGTCTCGCGCCGCTCCGGCCCGCCGCCGACGACGCCCGTGAAGCACACGAGCGGCCGCCGCACGCCTTAGGGCGGGGATGCGCACCGCGCACGGGCGCATAGCGCATCTGCGCACGAATAGTTAGGGGGCCCCCTTTTTCGGCGGGGGGCTATGCACTGCCCTCCTCTCGGAGTTGCGTGTGGAGTCCCAGGGCCCGAGCCCTGCGGGAACTCGACCACCACGAGCACCGAGAGGGAACCACATGTCGAACGACCTCACACCGGCGACGCCCGCGGGCGGCGGATCCGCCACCGACGCGTACGCCGGCGTCCCCGTCCCCGCCTACCCCGGCGCGACGCCCACCGGCACCGCGGCCGGCGACGACGCGAACAGCAGCAGCACGAAGGACACCGCGAAGGAGCAGGCCGCGTCCGTCGCCGGCGACGCGAAGGCCGGCACCCAGCACGTCGCCGGCGTCACGAAGGACGAGGCCGGGAAGGTCGCGTCCGAGGTGAGGTCGCAGGCGCAGGACCTCATCGCGCAGACCCGCGACCAGCTCCGCGAGCAGACGGGCGTCCAGCAGGAGCGCGCCGCAGGCAGCCTCCGCACGCTCAGCGACGAGCTGCGCGACATGGGCGACAGGTCCGAGAGCACGGGCCTCGCGGGCGAGCTCGTGACTCAGGTCTCCCAGCGCGCCGGCAGCGCCGCCGAGTACCTCGAGGGCCGCGACCCGGGCACGCTGCTCCGCGACGTCACCGACTTCGCGCGACGCCGTCCTGGCCTGTTCGTCGGGCTCGCCGTCGTGGCGGGCGTCGCCGCCGGCCGCCTCACGCGCTCGCTGACCAGCGAGGCGCACGACCGGAAGGAGGCGGAGCAGGCGACCCCGTCCACCGGCGCATCGACGACCGCCGCCGACACGACCGGCGCCGGCACGACCGGTGCCGCCTACGTCACGCCGGCCGTCCCGACCGCGAGCGGCCACGCGCCGACCGAGCTCAGCGCCGACGAGCCCATCGGCGTCGGCCCGTACGACGCCCCGTCGACCGAGGCCTCCACGCCGCTGTACGACCGGACGCGCACCACCGATCCCCTGACCGAGACCTTCGGCGCGGGCGGCACATCCGACGGATCGCGCGCATGACCGACGCACGCACCCCCTCCGAGGAGAAGGCCGCGACCACCAGCCTCGGCGACCTCCTCGGGAACGTCACGAAGGACGTCTCCACGCTGATGCGACAGGAGATCGCCCTCGCGAAGGCGGAGATCGGCGACTCGGCCAAGAAGGCCGGGAAGGGTGCCGGCCTCCTGGGCGGCGCGGGATACGCGGGCCTGATGGCCGTGTTCTTCCTCTCCGTCGCCCTCATGGTCGGACTGTCCTACTGGTTCGACAACCTGGCCTGGGCCGCCGTCGTCGTGGCGGTGATCTGGGCCGTCATCGGCCTGGTCATGTACCTCCAGGGCCGCAAGCAGCTGAAGACCGTGCAGGGCGCGCCCCGCACGGCCGAGAGCGTCAAGAAGATCCCCGAAGCGATGAAGAGGAACGAGGCAGACCGATGAGCGACAACCCCGAGGAGATCCGCGCCGAGATCGAGCGGACCCGCAACGAGCTGAGCGTCGACGTGGACGCGGTGGCCGACAAGGTCACCCCCGCGAAGGTGGCCCAGCGGCAGACCGACAAGGTGCGCGGCGCGTTCTCGAACGTGAAGGACAGCGTCCTGGGCTCGGCGAGCGACGCGCGCTCGAGCGTGGGCGACGCCGTCTCCGGCACCGCGGGCGGCGCGAAGGCGAAGGCGCAGGGCAACCCCCTGGGCCTCGGCCTCGTGGCGTTCGGCGCCGGCCTCCTCATCGCCTCGCTGATCCCGGCGAGCGACAAGGAGAAGGAGCTCGCCTCGACCGTGAAGGACAAGGCTCAGCCCCTCGTCGAGAAGGCGACCGACGCGGCCAAGGACGTGGCGAGCGAGCTGAAGGAGCCCGCGCAGGAGGCCGCCGCTGCGGTCAAGGACACCGCGACCGACTCCGCCGACACCGTGCGATCCGAGGCGCAGTCGACCGCGCAGGACGTCTCGAGCTCCGCGCAGGACGCGAAGCAGGCCGTGCAGGACGACGCGCGGAGCTGATCCGCCCCACCCGGAGGGGAGCCGTGCCACGTGGCGCGGCTCCCCTCCGCCGTGCCGCCAGCCGACCCGCCCGTGTCCTCGGAAAGGAGGACACGGCTGTAGACTCGTTTGCGCACGAACTCTTCCCCCGAGAGTCCGTGCAGGTCGACCAGGTCGCGGGGTGCGGCGATGTCGGCGCACCCCGCACCGGTCGGATCACGTCCGGACCGACCCGTGAGGTCCGGATGGACGTGGGGGCCCGCCGCGAGTTCCCGCGGACGGCGTCGGCCCTCACGCCCCCTGCCCCGCGGCACCACCGCCGGGGTCGTGCGCGCCGCTCCCTCGCCTCAGCCGAGGGCCGCGACGACCTGCCGGGCGACGCGACGCCCCGCGCGGTTCGCGCCGATCGTCGACGCCTGCGGGCCGTATCCCGCGAGGAACACCCGCGGATCCCGCGCGGACACCCCCGACTCGACGCGCACCCCGCCCTCCTTCTCCCGGAGGCCGAGCGGCGCCAGGTGCCGGATCTCGGGGCGGAAGCCGGTCGCCCAGATCACGGCGTCGACCTGGTCGCGCCCGCCGTCCGCCCAGACGACGCCGTCCTCCTCGAAGCGCGCGATCGGCCCGCGGCTGTCGAGCACGCCGCGCCGGATCCCCGCCACGATGCGGCGCGTGCGCGGCACGCCCGTGCCGCTGACGATGCTCGGCAGCGCCTGCCCCGCGCGGGCCGCCTGGTCCTGCAGGTCCACCGCGCGCACCGCGGCCTCGACGTCGAGCTCGCCCGCCTCGAGGAAGTCGACCGGACGCCGCGTCGACCACATGGTGCGCGCGGCGACCCCCTCCAGCTCGAGGAGGAAGCCGATGGCGGAGGTGCCGCCGCCCACGACGAGCACGCGCAGCCCCCGCAGGTCGGCCGCCGCGCGGTAGCCCGACGTGTGCAGCTGCCGGCCGCGGAACGTCGCGAGCCCCGGGTACGAGGGGATGAACGGCGCGCCCCACGTGCCGGTGGCGTTGACGACCAGCCGCGCGACGCGGTCGCCATCGGTGGCGCGCACCAGGAGCGCGGGTGCGGGCGGTAGACCACGCGATGCCGGCCGGTCGCGATCAGGTCGCGGACCAGCGGCACCCCGTGCGA
>NZ_QWGT01000279.1 GCF_003576405.1 Clavibacter lycopersici | reverse complement strand
TCGGCCGATGCCGCGTCACCGGCGGTCGGATGGGCGGCGTCGAGCGCGCCGCCCGCGGCGGGATCCGCGTCCGCGCGCCGCGGCGACCTCGCGAGCCGGTCGACCGCGATCGCCACGTGCAGCAGCACGTTGTCGACGCCGTACTCGTTGACGAAGAACCCGCCCTCCGTGAGCTCGCGGACGATGTCCGTCTTGAAGGCGCGGAGCGAGTCGGACGCGAACTCCCGCTGCACCGTCTCCAGCGGCAGGAAGCCCTGCGCGCTCTCGTCGCGGAACATGCGCGACAGCAGCCGGCGGAAGTCGCGCTCCGAGCCCTCGAGGACGACGGTGGATCCCGTGCGGCGGAGGGCGAGCCCGGCGTCCTCCACGAGGGTGCGCACCTTGCGGAGGTCCGCCTCGACCGTGGACTCGCTCACGTGCAGCTCGGCGGCGAGCGCGAAGACGTCGAGGCCGTCGGGTGCGTCACCGAGGCGGCGGACGAGCGCGTGCATGCGGTCGCGGGGCGTGCCCTGCGGATCCGCGGTCGTCCGGGAGCCGAGGTGGCGGGCGTAGCTGCCGGCGTCGATCCGGTAGCCGTCGGGGGAGGAGGCGATGGCGACGGTCGAGCGCTCCCGCACCGCCTGCACGTAGGTGCGGACGCTGCGGGTCGTGACGCCGAGGCGGTCCGCGAGCTCGCCGGCCTCGACCCAGCGGTCGGCCGTGGACAGGTAGTCCAGCAGCCTCTCGTGGTTCTCGCTCAGCATGATCGTCTCCCTGCGCGGAGGCTCCCGTCCCCTCAGCCGCGGACGGAGCGTTCCGCTCTCCGGACGAGTCAACCATCCGCGCCCGCCCGGGATGCCCGCCGCGGCGGGCGCGAGCGCCGTCTTCCTACCCCGCGGAAGCGGATCTGGTGGCACCCGCCGCCCGCCGCGGAGCACCATGGGACGACCAGCGACGACGCGAGGAGGCACAGCATGACCGGGAGGATCCTCGTCGTCTGCGGCTCCGGCGCATCCAGCACCTTCCTCGCCCAGCGCCTCCGCGCCCTCGCCGAGGCCGACGGGATCGAGATCGAGGCCGTCGCCGGATCCCTCGCCCAGGTGCGCCTCGACGCCGCCGGAATGGACGTCGTCCTCCTCGGCGCCCACCTCGCCGACCGCCTCGACGCCGTGCGCGAAGCCGCCGCCGACGAGGGCGCGACCGCCGTGCTCCTCGACGCCGACGCCTCACGCCCCGAGGGCGCGCGCGCCGCGCTCGACCGGGCCCTCGCCGCCATGCGCCAGGGCGCCCGCTCGCTCCGCCTCGCACCGGGCCTCCACGGCCGCCCCCTCGGAGGATCCCCGCCCATCGCCTGAACCCGGCGCCCGCGCCGGCCCCGCACGACCCGCAGCACCGCACGATGACCGCCACCAGGGCCCCGACGACGGGGCCGACAGAAGGAGCCACCATGGCAGAACGCACCGTCACCATCGCCTCGTCGCACGGGCTGCACGCCCGCCCCGCCTCGCTGTTCACGCAGGCCGCCGCGAAGGCCGGGATCCCCGTGCAGCTCGCCAAGGGCGACCGCAGCGTCAACGCCGCGAGCATCCTCGGCGTGATCTCCCTGGGCGTCGACACGGGCGACGAGGTCGTCGTCTCCGCCGAGGGCGAGAACGCGGAGCAGGTCGTCACCGACCTCGCGACGCTCCTCGAGTCCGACCTGGACGCCGCATGAGCTCCCGCACGCTCCAGGGCATCGGCATCGGCCGGGGATCCGCCGTCGGTCCCGTGGTCCGCATGCCCGACCCGCTGCCCGAGCCCGCCGACACCGCGAGCACCCTGACCGCCGACGAGGAGCGCATCCGCGTGAGCGCGTCGCTCGCCGCGACGGCCGCCGACATCCGCATCCGCGGGGAGAAGGCCGGCGGCGCCGCCAAGGACGTGCTCGAGGCGCAGGCGTTCATGGCCGAGGACCCGACGCTCGTCGACGACATCACCGCGCGCCTCGCCACGGGCCGCACCGCCGAGCGCGCCGTCCACGAGGCGTTCGCGGGCTTCCGCGACCTGCTCCTCAGCATGGGCGGCTACATGGGGGAGCGCGCCACCGACCTCGATGACGTCTCGCAGCGCGTCGTCGCGCACCTGCAGGGCGTCGCCGCCCCCGGCGTGCCGGATCCCGACCACGCCTTCGTGCTCGTCGCCCGCGACCTCGCGCCCGCCGACACCGCGCTGCTCGACCTCGACAAGGTGCTCGCCCTCATCACGACCGACGGCGGCCCCACCTCGCACACCGCGATCCTCGCCCGCGAGAAGGCCATCGTCGCGGTGGTCGGCGTCGCCGCGGCCGCCGACCTGGCCGACGGCGAGACCGTCGTGGTCGACGCGCTCACGGGCGCCGTCACCGTCGCCCCGACGCCCGAGGAGGAGTCCGCCGCGCGCGACGCCATCGCCGCCCGGAAGGCGCGCGTCGACGTCCCCACCGGACCGGGCGCGCTCTCCGACGGCACCGCGATCCCGCTGCTCGCCAACCTCGGATCCGCCGACGGCGCGGCCGACGCGGTCGAGAAGGGCGCCGAGGGCGTCGGCCTCTTCCGCACCGAGTTCCTCTTCCTCGACGCCACGAGCGCGCCGACCGTCGACGAGCAGCGCGAGCACTACACGCGCCTGCTCGAGGCGTTCCCCGGCCAGAAGGTCGTCGTGCGCGCGCTCGACGCCGGTGCCGACAAGCCGCTGAGCTTCCTCAACGACGCCGACGAGGAGAACCCGGCCCTCGGCCTCCGCGGCCTCCGCGCGCTGCGGGCCAACGAGCAGATCCTCCGCGACCAGCTCACCGCGCTCGCGCAGGCCGACGCCGCCACCGACGCCGACCTGTGGGTCATGGCGCCCATGGTCTCGACGGTCGAGGAGGCGCGGTACTTCACGGCCCTCGGGCGCGAGTTGGGCCTGAGGACCGTCGGCGTGATGGTCGAGGTCCCGTCCTCCGCGCTGCTGGCCGACCGGATCCTCGCCAACGCCGACTTCGCGAGCATCGGCACCAACGACCTCACGCAGTACACGCTCGCGGCCGACCGGCTGCTGGGATCCGTGGCCGCGTTCCAGGACCCGTGGCACCCCGCCGTCCTCCGCCTCGTGCAGGAGGTCGGCACCGCCGGCCGCGCGCTCGGCAAGCCCGTGGGCATCTGCGGCGAGGCCGCGGCCGACCCGCTGCTCGCCGTCGTGCTCGTCGGCCTCGGCGCCACCAGCCTCTCGATGTCGCCCGCGGCCCTCGCCGACGTGCGCGCCGAGCTCGCCCTCCACACGCGCGAG
>NZ_QWGT01000278.1 GCF_003576405.1 Clavibacter lycopersici | reverse complement strand
AACATGCCGCCGAGCGCCCAGCTCGCGATCATGCCGCCGACCACCGCGGTGAACACTGAGCGCGCGGCGCGCGGCACGGCGACCGACGGCACGAGCGACCGCAGGGCGCCCGCGCGGCGCGGCTGGCGCTCCGGCACGAACGCGACGGCGACGCCCGCGCCCACCATGAGCGCCGCGAGCACGACGAACACCGTCTCCTCGGGCGCGGGCCCGTAGGCGACGAGGAACCCGCTGCCGAGCGCGCCGACCGTGAGCGCTGTCGGCGGCACGACGCCGTTGAGGAAGGCGGCGAGGCCGGAGCGTCGCTGCGGCTGGTGGTCGATCATGCCGGCGCCGAGCGCGCCGGTGGCGAGGCCGATCGCGAGCCCCTGGAGGATGCGGGCGATCACGAGGGCGAGCCCGTCGTGCGCGAACGCGAAGACGAGCATCGCGACGGTGGAGACGGCGAGGGCGCCGAGGATCACGGGGCGGCGGCCGATGTGGTCGGAGAGGCGGCCCGCGGTGAGCAGGGTCGCGAGGAGGCCGGCGACGTAGACGGCGAACACCACCGTGAGCACCACGGGAGGCAGCGCCCACTCCTCCTGGTACACGGGGTAGAGCGGCGACGGCGCGGCGCCCGACGCGACGAGCACGAGCAGCGTGAGCGCGTAGACGAGGAGGCCGGCGGCGGACTCGCGGCGGGCGGGCGCGCCCTCCGCGATGAGCGGTGCGGTCTCGGTGCTGCTGGTCGTCATGGGCGCTCCTCGCGGTGGGCGGATCCCCGCGGGGCTGCCGCGGGACGGGCCGCTCCCCGTCGAGCGCGCGGCCCTCGCGGGCCACGAGGAGGGGCAACGGCGGACCGCTCGCGGGAATTCCCCGGCCGGGGGTCACCTAGGCTCGTGCCGTGGCCCATCTGCTGGGAGCCGAAGCGCTCCACCTCGAGTTCCCGACGCGCGTGATCTTCGACGACGTGACCATCGGGGTGAACGAGGGCGACCGCATCGGCATCGTCGGACGCAACGGCGACGGCAAGTCGACCCTCCTCTCCCTCCTCGCCGGACGCCTGGAGCCGGACTCCGGCCGCGTCACGCGCCGCCGCGGCGTCACCATCGGCGTGCTCGACCAGAGCGACACCCTGCCCGACGGCCAGACCGTCGGCGAGGCGATCGTGGGCGGCATCGACGAGCACGAGTGGGCGGGCAACCCGCTGGTCCGCGACGTGATCGACGGCCTCGCCTCCGACGTGCCGTGGGACGCCGACGTCGCCCAGCTCTCGGGCGGCCAGCGCCGCCGGGTCGCGCTCGCGAAGCTCCTCATCGGCGACCACGACATCCTCTTCCTCGACGAGCCCACCAACCACCTCGACGTGGAGGGCATCGCCTGGCTCGCCGGCCACCTCCGCCGCCGCTGGTCGCCGAACTCCGGCGGCCTCATCGTCGTGACCCACGATCGCTGGTTCCTCGACGAGGTCGCGAACTACACGTGGGAGGTGCACGACCGGCTCATCGAGCCGTTCGAGGGCGGGTACGCGGCGTACATCCTGCAGCGCGTCGAGCGCGACCGCAGCGCCGCCGTCTCCGAGGCGAAGCGCCAGAACCTCATGAAGAAGGAGCTCGCGTGGCTCCGCCGCGGAGCGCCCGCGCGCACGGCCAAGCCCAAGTTCCGGATCGAGGCGGCGAACGCCCTCATCGCCGACGAGCCGCCCGCGCGCGACACCGTCTCGCTCGCCTCCATGGCGATGCAGCGGCTCGGCAAGGACGTCGTCGACCTGCTCGACGTGTCCGTCAGCTACGGCGAGAAGCAGATCCTGAAGGACGTCGAGTGGCGCATCGCGCCCGGAGAGCGCACGGGGATCCTCGGCGTGAACGGCGCCGGCAAGTCCACGCTGCTCTCGCTCGTCGCCGGGACGCTCCAGCCGACCACCGGCAAGGTCAAGCGCGGCAAGACCATCAAGGTCGCCGTGCTCACGCAGCAGCTCGACGAGCTGAAGGACGTGCTGGACGATCGCGTCTCCACCGTGATCGGCCGCCAGCGGACCACCTACGTCGCGGGCGGCAAGGAGATGACCCCCGGCCAGCTGCTCGAGCGCCTCGGCTTCACGAGCGCGCAGCTGTCGACGCCGGTGAAGGACCTCTCGGGCGGCCAGAAGCGCCGCCTCCAGCTCCTCCTCATCGTGCTCGACGAGCCGAACGTGCTGATCCTCGACGAGCCCACCAACGACCTCGACACCGACATGCTCGCCGCCATGGAGGACCTGCTCGACTCGTTCCCCGGCACGCTGCTCGTCGTGAGCCACGACCGGTACCTCATCGAGCGGGTCACCGACCAGCAGTACGCGGTGATGGGCGGCAACCTCCGCCACCTCCCCGGCGGGGTGGAGCAGTACCTGAAGCTCCGCTCGCAGCCCGGCAACGCCGAGAAGGCGACCGTCGCCCGACCCGACGAGGTCGGCGGCCAGGCGACCGCGACGCTCGGCGGATCCGGCGGATCCCAGCTCCAGGGCGCCGAGCTGCGGAACGCCCAGAAGGAGCTCGCGAGCATCTCGCGGAAGCTCGAGAAGGCCGACCTCCGGCGCCGCCAGGCGCTCGACGCGATGGCGGCGCATGACCCCAACGACTACGACGGGCTCGGGAAGCTCAACGAGGGCGTGCGCGCCATCGAGGCCGACGTCGAGGCGCTCGAGAGCCGCTGGATGGAGCTCAGCGAGCTGCTCGAGGGCTGATCCGCCGGCCGGTCAGTAGGCGAGCAGGACGTCCGGCGAGCTCAGCGTCAGGGTCCCGTCCGGGGCCCAGACGACGCTGAGCCCGCCCCCGGCCATCCGGATGCTGCCGTCGAAGGCGCGTGCCGGGACGTTCGCGATCCATGTCACCTCGAGGCCGGAGACGGCCAGCTGCGCGGGCGGGGCGCATGACGCGACGCCGGAACCGGGGCTGTTCCCCGTCGCGGGGGCGGATCCCGTCCACGGGTACACGAGCAGGCACGAGTCGCCGGAGATGGTGCGCGCCACGTAGAGGCCCACGCTCGTCTGCACGCCGCGGATGGAGGTGAGGTCGATGTCGCCGCCCGGCGAGCGCGGCGGCGTGTCGGCGTCCTCCTGCGGAGCGGCGAGGATCCCGTCGACCGCGAGGGGGGCCGAGGTGCGGCTGATGTCGGTGCCGAGCAGCGAGCGCACGCTCGCGGGACCCGGCGGCTCCTCGGCGGCTGCCGCGTCGGTCGGCGCGGCGGACGGCGTCGTCGTCGCGTCGGCGGACGGCGACGCGGATCCACCCATCGCGGCGGCGATGCCCGCGCCCGCGAGCAGCCCGAC
>NZ_QWGT01000277.1 GCF_003576405.1 Clavibacter lycopersici | reverse complement strand
GGGCGTCGGCTCCGCGGCGGCGTCGGTGCTGGAGGCGGACGGCGCGGGCGCGGCGGTCCCCTGGTCCGCCGAGCCGCCCTCGGTGCGGGTCACGGCGGCGGAGACGAGGATCAGGTCGATGACGAGGAACGCCACCACGGCTGTCACGCCGACACCGGGGATGATCCGTCCGAGCGACGGGCGTCGGCGCGCGGGACGGCCCGTGACGGCCATCGGCTTGCGGCCGTCGGGCGTCGACCTAGCCACGCGCGGCTCCCGCGGATCGAGGGGCGCGGCGGACGGAGGTGCATCCTGGCAGGCGGCGCGGTGGCGCCTCGGCGTGAGCCGACATGGTGTCTCCCGGTGTGGCGGGCATCGAGCGGATCGCGGGCGGCCCTCCCTCGCGGGCGGCCGGATCCGGTCCGCGCCCCGACGACGAGCCGGGACCCGCTCCTCCGCTGGAGCACGGGCCGTCGGTCCGCGCATCGGGAGATGCGGGGTCGAGCGGTGGTGTCACCCGGATCGTACAGGCCCCCGCGGGGGCCGCCGGGACGACACGGGTCGGCGACGGGTCAGGACGCGGCGGGGCTGGGGGTGTCCGCGGTGTCCGGCCGCACGTACGAGTAGCCGTACTGGCCGTACCCGTACGCGTCCGGGCCCTTGGTCGGCAGCATGGTCAGCACCACGCCGAGGACCTCCGCGCCGACGCTGTTCAGCGACTCGATGGCCGCGTGGACCTGGCCGCGGTGCGCGCGCCCGGACGAGACGACGAGGATCGCCCCGCCCGCGCTCTTCGACAGCACGGCGCTGTCTGTGACGGGGAGGAGGGGCGGCGCGTCGATGAGCACGGTGTCGAACTCCGCCTCGAGCTCCTTGAGGAGCGTGACCATGGTGCGCGAGCCGAGCAGCTCGCTCGGGTTCGGCGGGATCTGACCGGCCGGCAGCACGAACATGTTCCGGTTGCCCCACGGCTGCAGCACGTCCTTCAGCTCCGCGCGGCCGATGAGCACGTCGGTGAGCCCGACGGCGCCCTCGAGCCCGAGGTAGGACGCGAGCTTGGGCCGGCGCAGGTCGGCGTCGATGACGGCGACCCGGGCGCCCGCGTCGCTCAGCGCGATGGCGAGGTTGGCGCTGGTGGTGGACTTGCCCTCCGACTCCACCGCGCTCGTGATGACGAAGCTGCGCGCGCGGCCCCCGAAGTCGAGGAACTGCAGGTTCGTGCGGAGGCTGCGGAAGGACTCGGCGCGCGGGCTGCGCGGATCCGACTGCACGATGAGCGGGCGCTCCTTGGCCTTCGGGTCGAACGCGATGCCGCCGAGGATGGGCGCGTGCGTGACGAGGCGCAGGTCGCGCTCCCCGCGGATGCGCGTGTCGAGCGTGGAGCGCAGCACGGCAGCCGCGACCCCGAGGGCGAGCCCGATGAGGCCGCCCAGAGCCAGGTTCAGCGGGACCCTCGGAGACACGGGCGATGCTGGGATCCGCGCCTCCTGCAGGGTCGTGATCTTCACCTGCGGCTGGCCGTTCGCGTCGAGCGGCGTCAGCTCGGCGACGACGTCGGTGAAGCTCCGCGCCACGGCGTTCGCGATGGTGGCGGCCTGCTCGGCCTGCTCGTCCTCGACGGAGATCTGGATGATGACGGTGTCGGCCGCCGCGCTCGCGGTGACCTTGGGCGCCAGCGACTCCGCGGTCGCGTCGAGGCCCAGCTGGGCGATGACCGGCTCGAGCACCACGGGAGTCGCCACCACGTCGGCGTAGCTCTTGACCGCCTGCTGCGTGAACGTGCTGCCCTGGCTCAGGTCCTGCACGGTGCCGGCCGACTGGGTCGAGACGAACACCTTCGACGACGCCTGGTACTCGGGCGTCTGCACGAGCGAGTAGCCGGCGGCGGCCCCCACGCCGAGCAGGAGGACCAGCAGGATGAGCACCCACGATCGTCGCAGGATCCGGATGTATTCACGCAGTTCCACAGGCGATCCCCCTCGTCGATGGAGCGCCCCCCAGCGACGCCCTCGCCCATGCTCCCACAGCCGCGGCACCGCTCCTGTTCCCCGGACCGCGGAATGGCGCCTCGCGGATGACGCCCCAGCATCTGGGGCAGGGTTCCGGTCGGATGGGCGGGCTACCGTCGTGGTGGGGTCAGACCACCCACCTCACCCCATCGCGCACCGCCCGCCCGCTCACCCGACGAGAAGGTCCGGACCCCATGCTCGACGCCTGCGTCGCCCTCATGCCGCTCGCCACCCTGCTGATCACGGGGGTGCTCACCGCCTGCGCGCTCCGGTACCTGCGCGACTGACGCGGCGCGTCCCTCCGCTCGACCCGGCGGGATCAGGCGAAGTCGGCGTCGGGACCGGCGGGGTAGCCGAAGGCCGACGCGCTCGCCTCGACGGGCCGGCCGCTCGTGAGCACTCCCCCGCTCTCGGCGAGGTAGCAGGCGCCGCAGAGCGACATGTACGTGACGTCCTCGCCGTCGATCGCGACCTGGTCGCCCGCGAAGATGAACCGCTCGCCGACCTGGCGCGCGTTGAACACGGCCTTGCGCCCGCACCGGCAGATGGTCTTCATCTCCTCGAGGCTGTGCGCGATCTCCAGCAGCCGCCGGCTCCCCGGGAACGCCACGGTCTGGAAGTCGGTCCGGATCCCGTAGGCGATGACGGGCACGTCCTGCAGGATCGCGATGCGCAGCAGGTCGTCGACCTGCGACTCCCGGAGGAACTGCGCCTCGTCGACGAGGAGGCATGCGGTGGGCCCGCCCTTCTCCTGCAGCACGCGCTCGCGGTGGATCCCGAACTCCTGCCAGACGTCCGCGTCCGGTTCGAGCAGGAAGTCCACCGGGCGACGCACGCCGAGGCGGGACACGATGTCGCGGTCGCCCTTGGTGTCGATCACGGGCTTCGTGAGCAGCACGTGCTGCCCGCGCTCCTCGTAGTTGTAGGCGGCCTGGAGCATCGAGGTGCTCTTGCCGCTGTTCATCGCGCCGAAACGGAAGTAGAGCTTGGCCATCTACCGAAGGTAGCCGTCCTCGGCGGCCCGATCGATCAGCTCGGACCGCCGGCCCGCGATCCTCCCGACGAGGCGGTACTTCGCGCGGACGCGGCGGAGGTACGTCTTCGCCGTCTCGTACTGCACGTTCATCGCCGCGGCCACGGCGAGGGTCGACCGGCCCGTCACGTAGAGGCGGAGGGCCTGCTCCTCGCCCTGGCTGAGCCGCGGGCTCGCGAAGGCGCGTGCCGCCCGGCCCGCCTGCTCGCCCGTGGTCCCGTCGTCGCTCCGCTGGGCGGACCGAGCACCGCCGGCGACCGCGCGGACGG
>NZ_QWGT01000276.1 GCF_003576405.1 Clavibacter lycopersici | reverse complement strand
TCCGCGCAGACCATCGACGAGGGCCAGAAGCTCTTCGGCTCGAACTGCGCCACCTGCCACGGCATGGACGCCACCGGCGGCGGGATCCGCGGCGTCCGCACGCGGGTCGGCGCGGGCGTCGACGAGCGTCGGATCGGAGGGGAGGGAGGCGTGCGGGGAGAGGGTCATGGGTCCTTCGTCGGTTCGATGGGGAGCCGTGTCCGGGTCACGAGCACCGTGCGCAGTTAGGCAAGGCTCACCTAATATGAAGGCGCTCGGACGGGAACGCAACCCGGCCGACGCCGACTCGCGGGGACCCTCCGCGAGGCGATGTCGCGACCCCGTTTCGGGGGCATCGGCGCTCGGGTCACCCGTGACGGCGGCTCGTAGGCTGGGGATCATGAGCGACCGAGACGACCAGGCAGACGGCATCCGCACCGGGCGCGGACCCGGCGATCCCGACGGGCTGGTGACCGTCGACGACGTGGTCTCCGGCGACGACGCTCCGGCGGGTGTCGGCGACGCGGTCCGCGAGCCCGACGGCACGGCCTACGGGCACGAGGAGGAGGACACCCTCGAGGTGGAGGACGCGGATCCCGCGAGCGCCGAGTACCCCGAGGTCCCCGACAACCGGTCCGTCACCGCCGCCGACTCGCACATGAGCGCGCCCGCCGACGACGCCACCGGCCACGTCGACCCAGAGGGCCGCTGACGTGACGGATCCCGTAGCCGCCGACACCCCGCGCCGCCCGCTCGCCGAGCCCGCGCCCATCGACGCCGACTCGGTCGCCGAGGTCGAGGAGGCTGCGCAGGAGGACGCCCGCGAGGACGAGCCCGACCCGTTCGGCGAGGGGCCCGACGACCAGTGATCCGTGCCGGGACGCGCCGTCGTGACGCGACCCGGGTCCCGCACATGCGCGTTGCCTGAACGCCGCCACACAGCCCTGGGGGCCGAGCGTAGCGTCGGACGCATGGACACCGACGACCCGCGCCTCCAGCCCGCGGACACCTCAGACACACGCCAGGACAAGGACTTCATCTCGCCGAGCGAGGACGACACGCAGGTGAAGCAGGAGCAGCAGATCACCGAGAGCGAGGGCGTCTCCGACGACGTCCCGGCCGCCGCGGACGACGTGCAGGTGCTCCCCGGATCCGGCGGACCCGACGACGTCGGCGAGGTCGACGTCGACCCCGACGAGCTGAACCTCAGCGGTGACTCGATCCCCGGCCACCCCAAGCCCGAGGCCGGTGAGTGATCGTGACCGACGCCACCAGCACCACCCCCGGCGACGACGCCACCGGTGACGACACCGCGCTCGACGCGGCCGGCATGGACAAGGAGACGGTCGTGAACGATGCCGTCGCCGGCGAGACCGTCCTCGCCGAGACCGACGAGCCCGTCGAGGAACCGGACGACGACGCCGTCATGGCCGCCGACGCCGAGCCCACCGCCGACGCCCTCGGGGTCGACGGCGAGGCCGAGCCGGTGCTCGCCGAGAACGACCTCGCCGGCCAGGACATCGACCTGGACGACACCCCGCCGAGCTGATCCGCCCGGCACCCGCACGCATCCCGCACCGCACACGCACCGCACGAGGAGACACATGAGCATCGACCAGTACACGTTCCAGGACCCGACGAAGATGTACGCCGACATCGACCCGACCGCCCAGCAGCAGGACGGCCCGGGCCTCGACGCCGACCTGGACGAGACCGCCGACCGCGGCGAGAAGACGTACCGCGGATCGAACCGCCTCGAGGGACGCAAGGCCCTCGTGACCGGCGCCGACTCCGGCATCGGCGCGGCCGTCGCCATCGCCTACGCCCGTGAGGGCGCGGACGTCGCCCTCTCGTACCTGCCCGAGGAGGAGGAGGACGCGAAGAAGGTCGTCGCCCTCATCGAGGAGGCCGGACGGAAGGCCGTCGCGATCCCCGGCGACATCTCCACCGCGGAGTTCAGCCGCGAGCTCGTGGAGCGCGCCGTCGAGGGCCTCGGCGGACTCGACATCCTCGTCAACAACGCCGGCAAGCAGCAGAACGTCGACGCGCTCGAGGACATCTCGGACGAGGAGTTCGACCTCACCTTCAAGACCAACGTCTACGCGATGTTCTGGATCACGAAGGCCGCGCTGCCGCACCTCAAGCCCGGTTCGTCGATCATCAACACGTCGTCGATCCAGGCCTACGCGCCGTCGCCGAACCTCGTGCACTACGCCACGACCAAGGCCTCGATCAACGCGTTCTCGAAGGGCCTCGCCGGCCAGCTCGCGCCCAAGGGCATCCGCGTCAACGTGGTCGCGCCCGGCCCGATCTGGACCCCGCTGCAGACCGCGGGCGGCCAGCCCGCCGACGCGCTGCCCGAGTTCGGCGAGCAGACCCCGCTCGGCCGCGCCGGCCAGCCCGCCGAGCTCGCGCCCGCGTACGTGTTCCTCGCCTCCAACGAGTCGAGCTACGTGATCGGCGAGACGCTCAACGTCAACGGCGGCATGCCGACGCCGTAGCGGACCGCGCCTCCGGGCGCGTCGCACGGATCGCACCACCCGACGCCCGGGCCGACCAGCAGGTCGGTCCGGGCGTCGTCGCATCCGCCGCGCCGGGTCATGCGGACGGCACCGGAATAGGGTCGGGAGATGACCGACATCCCGGCCCGCACCGGCGGGAACGTCCTCGCAGGGCTCGTCTCCGCCGTCCGCCTCGTGCGCCGGCCGCGGCCGCTCCATCCGCACGGCGTCGCCCTCTCGGGGACGATGACGCCCGTCGCCGGACGCGCGCCGTCGGGGCTCGCCTGGCTCGACGGGCTCGACGCGCCCCTCGACGTCCACGCACGCTTCTCGCGCGGCGGCGGCCTCCCGGCGGCCCTGCCCGACGTGCTCGGGCTCGCGCTGCGGATCCCGGACGGCGGCGGCGCGACGGTCGACGTGCTGCTCGCATCCACCGGCATCTCGCAGACGGGCCGCTTCCTGCTCGCGCCGCGGCGCGCCCTCTCCGGAGCGCGGCTCACCACGCTCATGCCGTACCGCGGATCCGCCGGGCCCGTGCTCATCGGCGTGCTGGCGGACGCCGACCCGCCCCTGCCCGCCGACACCCGCGAGCTGGCGCGGGCGCTCGCCTTGCGTCCCGTCCGGATGCGGCTGGTCCACGCGACCCCGCGCGGCCGGTGGCACGTCGCGGCGCGGATCGAGCTGACGCACGACGCCGACGGACCGCTCGACACGGCGACGCGCGCGGATCCCGTGCTCGCGGCCCCGCCCGGCGACACGACGTACCCGTGGGCCCGTCGCCTGCGCGCCGCCGGCTACCGCGCGGCGCGTCGCGGCGTG
>NZ_QWGT01000275.1 GCF_003576405.1 Clavibacter lycopersici | reverse complement strand
CGGTGCATCGAGTCGGGCTCGACGACCACCGAGTAGCTCGTGGCCGTGACCTGCATGATCGAGGTGAAGTCGCGGCGGCGCCGCGTGATGCTGTAGCTGACGATCCCGTAGATGGCGCCGAACCCGACGCCGATGATCACCGCGCCGACGACGAAGGAGATGTTCGGCACGGGCGAGAACAGGAACGTGACGAGGCCGAGGAAGAGGCCGAGCCACGCTCCGCTCGCGGCTCCCGCGACGGCAGCCCGTGCCGAGGTGAGCTTGCCCGTGACCCGCTCGACGCTCGTCAGCTCGTTGCCCACGATGCTCACCTGCGTGACCGGGAAGTCCGCCTCGGCGAGGGTGACGACGGCCTTCTGCGCCTCGTCGTAGGTCTCGTAGGTGGCGACGGGCTCCCCCTTCGGCAGCTTCGGCATGCGGGCACGGGAGGAGCGTCCGAGGAGGGGGTTGGTCACCTGGCCAGTCTTCCACGGGGCGCCGGGCGGCCGCTGGGCGAGCGACTAGATTGACTCTGTGAGCGCCTCCCGAGTCTTCGTCGCCCGGCTCGCCGGGTGCAGCGTGTTCGACCCCGCAGGAGACCGCGTCGGACGCGTGCGCGACGTGCTCGTCGTCTACCGCAAGGACGATCCGCCGCGCGTCGTGGGCCTCATCGTCGAGATCCCCGGCAAGCGCCGCGTGTTCCTCTCCATCGGGCGCGTCACGAGCATCGGCTCCGGGCAGATCATCACCACCGGGCTCATCAACCTCCGCCGCTTCGAGCAGCGCGGCGGAGAGGTGCGCGTCATCGCGGAGATCCTGGGGCGCCGCGTGAGCATGCGCGACGGATCCGGCACGGCCGTCATCGAGGACGTCGCCATCGAGGAGTCCGGCCAGGCCGAGTGGGAGGTCTCGCAGCTCTTCTGCCGCCGCCCGCGCACGAGCCCCTCCCCCTTCGCCAAGGGCGCGACCATCTTCGCCACGTGGGAGGAGGTCGCCGAGCTCCAGGACGACGGCGTCGCCCAGTCCGCCTCCCAGTTCCTCGCCGCGTACTCCGACCTGCTGCCCGCCGACCTCGCCAACACGCTGCTCGACCTGCCGCAGGCCCGCCGCCTCGAGGTGGCGGAGGAGCTGCCCGACGCGCGCCTCGCCGACGTGCTCGAGGAGATGCCCGAGTCGCAGCAGGTGGAGATCATGGCCACGCTCGACGACGACCGCGCGGCCGACGTGCTCGACCAGATGCAGCCGGACGACGCGGCCGACCTCATCGCGCAGCTGTCGGAGGAGCGCGGCGAGGCGCTGCTCGAGCTGATGCAGCCGGAGGAGGCGGACGACGTCCGCATGCTCCTCAGCTACGCGCCGGACACCGCGGGCGGCCTCATGACGACGGACCCCGTCATCGTCTCGGGCGATGCCACGGTCGCGGAGGGCCTCGCGCTCATCCGCCGCCACGAGCTGGCGCCCACGCTCGGCGCCGCCGTCTGCGTGACGCTCCCCCCGTACGAGCCGCCCACCGGTCGCTTCCTCGGCATGGTGCACTTCCAGCGGATGCTGCGCTACCCGCCGCACGAGCGCCTCGGCACGCTGCTCGACCAGGGCCTGGAGCCCGTGCGCGCGGACACGAGCGCGGCGGAGGTCTCGCGCATCATGGCGAGCTACAACCTCGTCTCGGTGCCCGTGGTGGACGAGAACCACCGCCTGGTCGGCGTCGTCACCATCGACGACGTGCTCGACCACCTCCTGCCGGACGACTGGCGCAGCGCCGACGCCGAGCGGGAGACCCGCAAGCGCGCGACGGCCCGCTTCCACGGCACGGCCACGGCCGCCATCCCCACCGCAGGACCCGTACGAGGACGGAGGATTCCCCGTGGCACGGCAGAGTAACCGCGACGTCCGCCTGGACGCGCCCAAGGGCCTCCGCACGACGGTCCTCCCCCTGCGCAACCGCGCGAGCCGCGACCGGTTCGGCCGGTTCACGGAGTCCATCGCGCGCGGCATGGGCACGCCGTGGTTCCTGGTGGGCCTCACCCTGTTCTGCGTCGCATGGATCGGCTACAACACCTACGGGCCGGACAACGCCCGCTTCGACTCGGCGGCGCTGGGCTTCACCGCGCTCACGCTCATCCTGTCGCTGCAGGCCTCGTACGCGGCGCCGCTCATCCTGCTCGCGCAGAACCGCCAGGACGACCGCGACCGCGTGCAGATCGAGCAGGACCGCCAGCGCGCCGAGCGCAACGTCGCCGATGTCGAGTACCTCGCGCGCGAGGTCGTGTCGCTCCGCCTGCAGATGAAGGACGTCGCGTCCAAGGACTTCATCCGCTCGGAGCTCCGCCAGCTCCTCGAGGAGCTCGACCGGCGCGACGAGCCCGGATCCGACGACGCCGAGGACGACGCCCGCCGCAGGACGCATGGCCGCTGAGTCCCCCGGCGCCGGACAGCTGACGGCGGACTCCGTGCGGCGGGCGCTCGCCCGCGTGGTGGATCCCGAGATCCGCCGCCCCATCACCGAGCTCGACATGGTCTCCGACGTGCGCGTCGAGGACGGCGGCGTGGCGCACGTGGACATCGCGCTGACCATCGTCGGCTGCCCGGCCGCGACCTCCATCGAGCGCGATGTCCGCGAGACCGTCGAGGCCGTGCCCGGCGTCGCGCGGCTCGAGCTCACGGTCGGCGTGATGAGCCCCGAGCGGCGCCGGGCCCTCACCGAGCGTCTCCGGGGCCCGGCCGCCCAGCGCGGCATCCCCTTCGGCCCGGACAGCCTCACGCGCGTCTACGCGGTCACGAGCGGCAAGGGCGGCGTCGGCAAGTCCACGCTCACCGCCAACCTCGCGGTCGCGCTCGCGGCGAAGGGCCTGGCCGTCGGCCTCGTCGACGCGGACGTGCACGGGTTCTCCATCCCGGGGATCCTCGGTCTGGTCGACGCGGACGGCCGCACGGCGCAGCCCACGCGCGTCGGCGACATGATCCTGCCGCCCGTCGCGCACCGCGTGAAGGTCATCTCCATCGGCATGTTCCTCGATCCCGACGCCACGGGCGGCACGGCCGTCTCCTGGCGCGGGCCGATGCTGCACCGCACGATCCAGCAGTTCCTCACCGACGTGTTCTTCGGCGACCTCGACGTGCTGCTGCTCGACCTGCCTCCCGGCACCGGCGACGTGGCCATCACCGTCGGCCAGCTGCTGCCGCACGCCGAGGTGCTCGTCGTCACGACGCCGCAGCCCGCCGCGGCCGACGTCGCCGAGCGCAGCGGCCTGGTGGCCCGGCAGACGGGCCAGCGCGTCGCCGGCGTCGTCGAGAACATGGCGGGCTTCGTCCAGCCCGACGGATCCGT
>NZ_QWGT01000274.1 GCF_003576405.1 Clavibacter lycopersici | reverse complement strand
AGGGTCGTGGCGCTCTGGCCGAGCCGCACGTATCCGAGGCCCACGTCGACGAGCGTCTTCATGAACCGGTGGATCGCCCACGGCCTCGAAGGCGTCGCGCACGGACTGGAACTCGTCCGCGCTGCCGCCCATGTCGGGGTGGGCGTCGCGCACCCGGCGGCGGTAGGCGCGGCGGATCTCGTCCTGCGACGCCGACGGCTCGACGCCGAGGACGGCGTACGCGTCGGCATCGCGCGACGGGACGGGCATCGGTGGCTCCTCGCGGGAACCGGTCGGGCGGCTCCCAGGATCACGAGCGTAGGCGAGCTCGCCTGGACGACGCCCGAGCGCCCCCCGACGCCCGCAGGTACCGCACGACGGCGCGCGCGCCCGCGTACGCCGCGCGCGTGATACCACCGGGGCGCGCCCGACGGCGAACTTCGCGCATCCGGGCGGCCTGCGTAGGGTGGGCCACCGCCGACGCCCCTCCCGGTGACCGACACATCCTGAGGAGACCGACATGTGGGACTTCCTGCGCGACCGCGCCGACCAGATCGCGTTCTCCGCGTGGCAGCACCTCAGCCTCGTGGTGCAGTGCCTCCTGCTCGCGACCGTGATCGCCGTGGGGCTCGCGGCGCTCGTCTACCGCAGCCGTCCGCTCAGCTCGCTGGCCAACAGCGTCTCGGCCATCGGCCTGACGCTCCCCGCCTTCGCGCTCGTGGGCCTGCTCATCGCGCCGCTCGGCTTCGGCGTCGCGCCGGCCGTCGCGGTCGTCACGTTCTTCGCCGTGCTGCCCATCCTCCGGAACGCGGTGGTCGGCCTCACCGGCATCGATCCCGCGATCGTGGAGTCCGCGCGCGGGATCGGCATGGGGCGCATCCGCACGCTGCTGCGCGTCGAGCTGCCGCTCGCGTGGCCCGTGATCCTCGGCGGCATCCGCGTGTCCGCGCAGATGGTCATGGGCATCGCCGCGGTCGCCGCGTACGTCCTCGGCCCGGGACTCGGCGGCTTCATCTTCTCCGGGCTCTCCCGCCTCGGCGGCGCGAACTCGACCGAGTCCGTCCTCACCGGCGTCATCGGCGTCGTCCTGCTCGCCCTCCTGCTCGACCTCGTCCTCGTCGGCATCGGCCGGCTCACCACCCCGAGAGGCATCCGTGTCTGAGACCACCACACCCACCGCCCCCGAGATCAGCGGACGCTCGATCCTGCTCGACGGCGTCACCAAGAGGTACCCGGGGCAGGCGAAGCCCGCCGTCGACGGGATCACGCTGGAGATCCCCGCCGGCAAGATCGTCATGCTCGTCGGCCCCTCCGGCTGCGGCAAGACCACGACGCTGAAGATGATCAACCGTCTGATCGAGCCCACCGAGGGCCGCGTCGTCCTCGGCGACGAGGACGTGACGAGCATCGACGGCGACGAGCTGCGGCGCCGCATCGGCTACGTGATCCAGGCCGGCGGGCTCTTCCCGCACATGACGGTGGCCGCGAACATCGCGGTCGTGCCGAAGATGCTCGGCTGGGATGCCGCCCGGATCCGCGCGCGCGTGGACGAGCTGCTCGAGCTGGTCTCGCTCGACCCCGAGCAGTACCGGGACCGCTACCCGAAGGAGCTCTCCGGCGGCCAGCAGCAGCGCGTCGGCGTCGCCCGGGCGCTCGCGGCCGACCCGCCCGTGCTGCTCATGGACGAGCCGTTCGGCGCGGTGGACCCCATCACGCGGCAGCGCCTGCAGGACGAGCTCATCCGCATCCAGGCCGAGCTGCAGAAGACCATCGTCATCGTCACGCACGACTTCGACGAGGCCGTGAAGCTCGGCGACTGGATCGTGGTCTTCGCCGAGGGCGCCCGCATCGTGCAGTACGACACCCCCGAGCGGATCCTCGCGGAGCCCGCCGACGCGTTCGTCGAGGAGTTCATCGGCTCGGGCGCCGGCCTCAAGCAGCTGACGCTCCGCCGCGTCGACGAGGTGCCGCTCGCGGACGCCGTCATCGCGCACCCCGGCGACGCCGCGCGCGACGTGCTCGCCCGCATGGACGAGGTCGGCCACCAGCACGCCGTGGTCGTCGACGCCCGGGAGCGCCCGATCCAGTGGCCCTCGCGCCGCCAGCTCGGCCGGCTCGACGTCGTCGGCGCCGTGCCCGAGCCGCGCCTTCCGGTGATCGGCGCCCGCGCGACCCTCAACGACGCGCTCGACACCATGCTCGTCTCGAGCGCGGGCGCGGCCCTCGTCACGGGACGCGGCGGTGCCTTCCTGGGCGTGATCGACGTCGAGACGGTCATGGACGCCATCACGAGCGCCCGGGCGTCCGCGGCCGGCGGCGTCGAGGGCGCCCCCGTCGGCACCAACACGGGCACGATCGGCACCGTGGGCGCCGACGCCGCGCGTGCCGAGCAGGACGCCGGATCCATCGCGCAGGAGTCGCCCGCCGCGCAGGACGGGCAGGCCGGATGAGCGCCGTGACCGACGCCCGTACGGACGCCGTCGGCGGCGCGCAGGGCTGGCGCGGCCTCGTCGCCCAGCCCGTCGCGATCGCGGCGGTCCTCGGGGCGTACCTGGTCTGGCTCCGGGTGGCGCCGCTCACCGCCGTGGAGCGCACGACGCTCGCGCCGGACGCGCTGGGGAAGTCGACGCTCGAGCACCTCGCGCTCACCTTCTCGGCCGCGGCCATCGTGCTCGCTCTCGCGATCCCGCTCGGCGTCCTGATGACGCGCGGCCGGCTCCGGCGGTTCTCCCCGCCCGTCCTCGCGGTGGCGAACTTCGGCACCGCGGCACCGGCGATCGGCCTGGTGGTGCTGCTGGCGATGCTGGTGCCGAACGGCTTCGTCGCGAGCCTCGTGGCGCTCGTCGTGTACGCGGCGCTGCCCGTGCTGGGCAACACGATCCTCGGGATCCGCGGCGTCGACGAGCGTCTCGTCGAGGCCGGCCGCGGCATGGGGATGAGCCGGACGTCCGTGCTCTTCCGCATCGAGCTGCCGCTCGCCGTGCCCGTGATGCTCGCGGGCATCCGAACCGCGCTCGTGCTCCTCGTCGGCACCGCGGCGCTCGCCGCCTTCGTCAACGGCGGCGGCCTCGGGATCCTCATCACCACCGGCGTCAACCTCTACCTCTACCCCGTGCTGATCTCCGGCGCGCTGCTCATCTCGCTGCTCGCGCTCGCCATCGACTGGCTCGGCCGCGTCGTCGAGCACGTCGCCCGCCCGAAGGGACTCTGATCGTGCCGACCCTCCCCCGCTCCGCGCGCCTCCGCCGCGCGCTCGGCGTGCCCGCGCTCGTGGCCGCCGGCCTCGCGACGCTCACCGGCTGCGGGCTGCAGCCCGCGACGGCGTACGTGCCGGACG
>NZ_QWGT01000273.1 GCF_003576405.1 Clavibacter lycopersici | reverse complement strand
CGCGGTGCGTCGCCGGGCGACGAGGCGTCGTCGCCCGGGCCCTCCCCCGTCACGCTCAGGAGCCCAGCGCGGGGGCCGGGCTCTCGCCGGCGGGAGCCGCGCCCGGGGTGGTGCCGACCTGTGCGGCGGGCATCTTGAGCGGGATGAGGTCGCGCGGCGGCATGGGCGAGGATCCGCGCACCACGACGACGCTGCGGAACAGGTCCTCGACGGCGGCTGCGGCATCGGGGTCGGACACCGCGCGGCCGGTGATGACGCCGCGCAGGAACCAGCGCGGGCCGTCCACGCCGATGAAGCGGGCGTCGCGCGTGGTCGCCGCCGGCTGGCCGGCCTGCTGCACCACCGGGATCACTGCGTGGAGCTCGGGGCCGAACGGCCCGTCGGCCAGGCGCGTCGTGCCGCCCTGCCGCTGGATCTGCTCCCCGATCGTCGTCCGGATCTCGTGCCACAGCCCGCTGGAGCGCGGGGCCGCGAAGGGCTGCACCTGCAGGCTGGACTCGGCGTAGTCGAGGCCGATCGCGACGACCTGCTGGGTCCCCTCCGCGACCTCGAGGCGGAGGTGCAGGCCCTCGCGCGGGAGGATCTTGATCCCGCCGAGGTCCACGTAGGGACGGACGGGGTTGGCCTCGGTCTCGTCGAGCGGGCCCTCGTCGGCGCGGTCGTCGGGGGCGGACTTGGCGTCCAGGACGTGCTCGGCGTCGTCCGCGAGGGCGGCGTCGTCCGGCTGGTTCGCGTTCTCGTCGGTCATGTTCGGTCTCCTGGGTCTCGGGCGGGGAGGGCGCCGGTGCCCGTGGAGCCGAAGCCCCCCGAGCCGCGGTGGCTCCCGGGCAGCTTCTCGACGGGCACGAACCGCACCCGGCTGACCGGCATGACGACGAACTGCGCGATGCGGTCGCCGACCGCGACATCGTACGCGGCCTCGGCGTCGGTGTTGAGGAGGGTGACCCGGATCTCGCCGCGGTATCCCGCGTCGACGGTGCCGGGTGCGTTCACGATCGTGATGCCGTGACGCGCCGCGAGGCCGCTGCGAGGCAGGACGAACGCGGCGTAGCCGTCCGGGAGGGCGATCGAGACGCCCGTGCCGATCGTGGCGCGCTGGCCCGGTGCGAGGCGCACGGACTCGGCGCTCACGAGGTCGGCCCCGGCGTCGCCGGGATGCGCGTAGGCCGGGATCGGGGCGTCGCCCGCGATGAGGACGTCGACGGGATCGGGCACGGTCGAAGGCTAGTGCAGGAATCTGATCGAATGGACGCATGCAAGCGTCCCCCTACCGGGAGCGGCTGTGGCCGGCTCCCTGGCTCTTCGTCGCCACCGCCCTCGTCATCCCCGCGAGCCTGCTCGTGTTCCTCCCCATCAGCGTGCTCGCCGGTGTGATCGTCGCGATCGTGCTGTACGCGGGCGTCGTCGCGATCCTGGTGCTCACGAGCCCGGTGATCGAGGTGGTCGACGGGCGGCTCCGCGCGGGACGCGCCTCGATCGACGTCGACCAGCTCGGCGATCCCGAGGGGTTCCGCGGCGCGGAGGCGACCGCCGAGCGCGGCACGCGCCTGCACGCCCGCGCCTACCTCGTGATCCGCGGGTGGGTGGACCCGGTGGTGCGGGTGCCGCTCCTCGACGCGACGGACCCCGCGCCGTACTGGCTGCTGTCCACGCGGACCCCGGAACGACTGATCGCCGCGATCCGAGGATCACGGCGATCATGACGTGCGGTGAGGCGCACGGCCTCTAGGGCTCTCGCCCGGCGTCGCTCTACGCGGCGCACTCCTGGCAGATGGGGCCGAGCTTCTCCTGGTGGTCGATCTGCGAGCGGTGCTTCACGAGGAAGCAGCTCACGCAGGTGAACTCGTCGGCCTGGGGCGGGAGGACGACCGTCTCGAGCTCGAGGTCGGAGAGGTCGGCTCCGGCGAGGTCGAAGCTCCCGGGGTTGTCGGCATCGTCGACGTCCACGACCCCGGACATGCGGTCCGGGACGCGCTCCTTCAGAGCCTCGATCGAGTCGGAGTCGTCCTCCGTCTTGCGCGGGGCGTCGTAATCAGTTGCCATTCCTGTCCACTTCTCGAATAACCGCCGAACGGAATCGGCGGGCACAGTTTGCATGAATCGCATCCGGATAGCAAACCGTCAGCGGACCCCTTCCGGGGGCCCTGATCGGCGGTTTGGATGCGGGGAGCCGGCCCGTGTCCGGGCCGCGGATGCGGAGTCACACGGTACACCGTTCGCGCACAAACAACCTGCGTCCCGGGCCGTCGATCCCGCCCTCCGGCGCTCTCGTCGGACCCAAGTCGCGGCGCGCCACGCGTATTCCCCGGAAGAGGGGCCGAGTCGTGCCATCGTGAATCGTCCAGTGAGCGCGAGAGGCGTGGAACCCATGCAGGATCTGAAAATCGTCGGAGTCGAGGACGGCGCCCTCGTCGTCGAGACCGCGGGCGGTGAACGGCACCGTCTCGTGATGGACGACTCGTTCCGCTCGGCGCTCCGCCGCCAGTCCGCCGACGGCGGCCAGACGCGGAAGGCCGCGCCGCGCATCATCCAGTCGTTCATCCGCCAGGGCATGAGCGCCGAGGACGTCGCGCGGGAGACCGGCGCATCCGTCGACTACGTCCGGAAGTTCGAGGGCCCGGTGGTCGCGGAGCGCGAGCACGTGGTGCGCAGCGCCATGAAGGTCCCCGTGCACACCGCCATCGAGGTCGACCCGATGGGGCAGGGCACCCTGTTCGGCCAGGTCATCGAGGAGCGCCTCGAGTCCCTCGGCGCGAAGGACGTGCGCTGGAGCAGCTGGAAGGAGCAGCTCGGCGGCTGGATCGTCAAGGTCGCCTTCACCAGCGAGGACATCGACCACGACGCGCGCTGGTCGTACGACGCCAAGAAGCACGCCCTCTCTCCCGCGAACAACGAGGCGATCACGCTCTCGCAGCAGGGCGAGATCCGCGGCGCCCTCATCCCCCGCCTCCGCGCGCTGCCGCCCGAGGCCGCGGACACGCACCAGGAGGACGGCGTGACGCGCTTCGACAGCGGCGCGTTCCGCCTGCCCGAGCCGACGGCGTCGAGCACGCAGGACACCGCGCCCCAGGCGTGGGAGGCCCCCCGCCGCGACGAGGGTGCGTCCGTCTCGCACCTCGGGCGCCAGGGCAACCACCCCGCGGGCACGCAGCAGCCGGCGCGCGTCGCGCAGGCCGAGCTGAACGAGACCGCCGACCTGCTCGAGGCGCTCCGCCGCCGCCGGGGCGAGCGGGAGTCCGTGCCGCGCGAGGACGAGGGCGACGAGACGGGCGAGGACGCCCCCGCCCCCGCTCCCACCACTCGGCGCGACGAGCCGCTGTCCCGCCCGCGCGGCGGCCAGCGCTCCGTGCCGCCGCTGCGGTCCGCGGTGATCCCCGGCATCGGC
>NZ_QWGT01000272.1 GCF_003576405.1 Clavibacter lycopersici | reverse complement strand
GGGCCCGGGCGCGCTCGGTGGCGGCCGAGGACGCGTGCGCGTCGGCGGCGGCCGGATCGGCCGCGCGGCGGGCGAGCACGTCGAGCAGCGTCGACAGCTCGTTCGTCGTGATCGCGTCCACGCCGATCGACGCGAGCCACTCCATCTGCGCGGGGTCGTCCACGGTCCACGCGGCCACCCGCGCGCCCAGCGCGTGGACGGCGTCCACCAGCGCCGGGCCGACGAGGAGGTGCGGCATGTTGACGACCGCCGGCCGCAGCTCCGCGAGCTCGTCCGCCGTGGGCGGCTGCGGGTCGGCCCAGGGCAGCCAGATCACGGAGGACGGGTCGAGCTCGCGGATCACGCGCATGCCGTCGATGTGCCCGCACCAGGCGACGCGGGGCGTGCGCGGCGCGAGCGCGACGACCGCGTGGGCGGCGGCCGCCGGATCCCCTGTCGCCATGTCGATCACGAGCTCGACGCCCGTGCCCGCGAGCAGCTCGAGCGCGTCGGCGAGGAGCGGGATCCGCAGCTCGCCGCCGCCGAGCGCGAGGACGTCGGCGAGGTCGAGGTCCGCGACCCGCGCGTCGACGCCCCAGAGGCGGGCGAGCGTGTCGTCGTGGAGGAGCACGACGCCGCCGTCGCGCGTGACGTGGACGTCGACCTCCACCGTGCGGGCAGCCGCCTCGGCCGCCGAGCGGATGGCGGCGAGCGTGTTCTCGCGGTGCCGGGAGGAGTCGCCGCGGTGGGCCGTAGCGACGGTCATCGCGCGTCGTCCGTCGCGGCGGACGCGGCGGGCGCGGGCGCGGCGCCGTCCGGCACGAGGATCCCGTCCCGGTAGTGCCGAACCTCGCGGAGCGTCACGGTGCCGGCCTCGCCGACCGCGGGCGCGGATCCGGTGACGAGCGCCCGCACCTCCACGCCGCCCGCGTCGAGCACGAGCTCCTGGAAGTGGCCGTGCGGGAGGACGCGGCGGACGACCACGGAGGTCGCGTCGGGCTCGGGTCGTGACCCGCGCGGCGCGTAGGCCACGTCCTCGGGGCGGACGGCCCACACGTCGGCGTCGGCCGAGGTCGGGACGAAGGCCGCGGGCGCTCCGGCCGTGAGCGTCTCGGGCGTCGATCCCTGCAGGCGCGGCGCCGGCAGCAGGTTCATGCTGCCGATGAACGACGCGACCACGAGGGTCCGCGGCCGGGCGTACAGCTCGGTCGGTGCCGACACCTGCTCGATGCGGCCCTGGTGCATCACGGCGACGCGGTCGGAGATGGCGAGCGCCTCGTCCTGGTCGTGGGTGACCATCACGGTCGTGATCCCCAGCCGCTGCTGGATGTCGCGGATCTCCTCGCGCACCTTCACCCGCAGCTTCGCGTCGAGGTTCGACAGCGGCTCGTCGAGCAGCAGCAGGTCGGGCTCCTGCACGATCGCCCGGGCGAGCGCGGCGCGCTGCTGCTCGCCGCCGGAGATGTGGGTGGGCCGCGAATGCGCGTGGTGCGCGAGGTTCACGGTCTCCAGGGCCGCCATGACCCGGCGCGCGACCTCGTCCTTCGGCAGCTTCCGCAGCGTGAGCGGGAAGGCCACGTTCTTGTACACCGTGAGGTGCGGCCAGAGCGCGTAGTTCTGGAACACCATCGCGCTCGGTCGGCGGTCGGGACCCGCGGCCGTGACGTCCCGGCCGCCGATCACGACGGATCCGCGGTCGGGCTCGAGGAACCCCGCGATCATGCGGAGCGTCGTGGTCTTGCCGCAGCCCGACGGGCCGAGGAGCGCGACGAGCTCGCCGCGCGCGACGTCGAGGTGGAGGTCGTCGACGATGGTGCGGCCGCCCAGGTCCTTGGAGAGCCCGGCGACGACGAGGCCGGACGGGGCGGCCGTCGCGGTGCCGTCGTCGTGCGCGCGCGGGGGAGCGACGGGGGTGGCGGGGAGTGCGGATGCGGTCATGGCCGGCCTAACGGATCTGGAAGCCCTCGGCCAGACGCCCGCCCATGATGTGGCGGCGGGCGAGCAGGAGGAGGGCGACGGAGGGGACGGAGAGGAGGATCGCGAACACGGCGGCGACCTGCTTCGGGTGGTTGAGGACGAGCGAGTACATCTCGGTCGGCATCGTCATGTAGACGGGCGCGCCCACGAGGTAGGTGCCCTGCGCCTCGTCGAACGCGGCGAGGAACGACATGAGCACGGCCACGAGGATCCCGGGCAGCGCGAGCGGCAGGGTCACGTGCAGGAACGTCCGCATGCGGCCGGCGCCCGCGTCGCGCGCGGCCTCCTCGAGGGAGCGCGGCACGGCGCTGAACGCGGCGGCCGGGATCCAGGTCATGAACACGACCGTGCCGATGAGCTGCACGATGACGATGCCCGTGACCGTGTTCATGAGGTGCAGCCCGTAGAACAGGGACGCCATCGACACGAACAGCCCCATCTTGGGGAACGCGTTGGTGGCGAACAGGCCCACCAGCAGGATCCGTCGGCCCGGGAACTGGAACCTGGAGAACGCGTAGGCGGCCGGCAGGCACACCACGGCCGACACGAGCACCGTGATGGGCGCGAAGTACAGCGAGTTGCGGACGGCCGCGGCGAGCTCGGCGTCCTCGAACACCACGCGCCACCAGTCGAGCGTGAGCCCGGCGGGGACGAGGCTCGGGTAGTCCCAGCTCGTCGCGAACGCGTGCGCCGCGAGCCAGAGCAGCGGTCCGAGGATGAACACGGCGACGACCGCGAACAGGGCGGCCTGGATCCAGCCGCGGGCGGAGAGGAGCGCGCGCATCAGACCCGGCCCTCCTTCTTCGCGGAGCGGAAGTTGGCCCGGACGTAGAGGAACGCGATGCCGGACGCGAGCACGAACACGACGACGGCCATCACGATCGACTGCTGCGGGTGGTTGAAGCCCGTGAAGTACTTCGAGATGTCGACGCCGAGCATGCTGGGCGCGTTCGGGCCCGTGAAGTACGGCACCGTGAACGAGCCGAGCACGCCGATCGCGGTGAAGGTCGTCGCGATGACGAGCGGGATCGCGGCGAGCGGCACGAGCACGCGCGTGACGATGGCCCACGTCGAGGCGCCCGCGTCGCGCGCGGCCTCGATCATGGCGTCGGGGATGCCCTGCATGCCGGACGTCGCCATCAGCGTGGCGAACGGCAGGCTCGTCCACACGGATCCGATCACCACCGCCACGGTCGTGTAGCCCCAGGTCGGCCCGTCGAGGCCGACGAGCGCGAACACCGTGCGCACGAAGCCGTCGCCCGAGTAGAAGGTGAGGATCGCCCACGACGCGATGACGACGGGGATGAACAGCGGCACTATCGCGAGCCCGGCGAACAGCGACGCGAGCCGGCCGCCGCGGAGGCGCGGGTTGAGCGCGATCGCGAGCGACAGGGCGATCACGATCGCGGTGGAGACGACGGTCACGATCACCGTGACGCCGAGGT
>NZ_QWGT01000271.1 GCF_003576405.1 Clavibacter lycopersici | reverse complement strand
GGGCGCGGGCCGCCGGGGCCAGGGCGGCGAGCGGGGCCGCGGCACGGGCGGCACGCGCGGCGACCTCGTCCACGGTGGCCTGCACGGTCGGGTCGGTGGTCGGATCGGTCTCGTGCGGGGTCATGTCTCTCCTCGGTGGGGGCTTGCGGCTCAGAACCGGAAGCCGCTCGGGAACGGGTCGGTGGGATCCAGCAGGTACTGTCCCATGCCGGTGATCCAGGCGCGCCCGGTGATGGCGGGCACGATGGCGGGCCGGCCGGCCACGGTCGTCTCCCGCAGGATCCGCCCGGTGAAGCGGCTGCCGATGAACGACTCGTTGACGAACTCGTCGCCCACGGCCAGCTCGCCGCGCGCCCACAGCTCGGCCATGCGCGCGGACGTGCCGGTGCCGCACGGCGACCGGTCGAACCAGCCGGGGTGGATCGCCATGGCGTGCCGCGAGAGCCGCGCGTCGGATCCGGGCGCGAGGAACTCCACGTGGTGGCAGTGGTCGACGCCCGAGATCTCCGGGTGCGACGGCGCGTCCTCGTCGTTGATCGCGCCCATGATCGCGAGACCGGCCTGGAGGATCTCCTGCTGCCGCTCCCGGTCGAACGGCAGCCCCAGCGCGTCGAGCTCGACGACCGCGTAGAAGTTGCCCCCGAACGCGAGGCTGTACGGCACGGTGCCGTAGCCCGGCACGTCGACGAGGGCGTCCAGCCGCTCCACGTAGGACGGCACGTTCTCGATCGTGACGGACGCGGCCCGTCCGCCATCCACGTCGACCCGCGCGATCACGAGCCCGGCCGGGGTGTCGAGCCGGATCGTGGTGACCGGCTCCTGCACCTCCACGAGCCCGGTCTCGACCAGCACCGTCGCGACGCCGATGGTGCCGTGGCCGCACATGGGCAGGCAGCCGGACACCTCGATGTAGAGGACGCCCCAGTCGCAGTCGTCGCGGGTGGGCGGCTGCAGGATCGCGCCGCTCATCGCCGCGTGGCCGCGCGGCTCCGTCATGAGCAGGAGCCGCAGGTGGTCGAGGTGCTCGATGAGGTGCAGGCGGCGCTCGTTCATGGTGGAGCCGGCGATCACGCCGAACCCGCTCGTGACGACGCGGGTCGGCATGCCCTCGGTGTGCGAGTCGACGGCGTGGAAGACGCGGGAGGACCTCATCCGTCGATCATCGCCCGGCGAGGTGGTCGAGCGCGCGGCGGGTGTCGCGCGTGACCTCGGCGGCGACCGCGGCGGGCAGCGGCGCGCGCGGCGGACGCGTGGGGCCGCCCGTGCTCTCGCCGGCCACGTCGATCGACAGCTTGATGGCCTGCACGAACTCGGTGCGCGAGTCCCAGCGGAACACGGGCACGAGGTGGCGGTACAGCTCCTTGGCCTCCTCGATCCGGCCGCTGGTGGCGAGCCCGTACAGCTCGACGGCCTCGCGCGGGAAGGCGTTGGGGTAGCCCGCGAACCAGCCGACGGCGCCCATGATGAGCGACTCGAGCAGCAGGTCGTCGGCGCCCGCGATGACGTCGAGGCCCGTGAGGTCCTGGATCTCCGTCACGCGCCGGATGTCGCCCGAGAACTCCTTGATCGCCACGACGTTCTCGAGCGCGTCGAGGCGCTGGAGGAGCTGGGGCGTCAGGTCGACCTTGGTGTCGAACGGGTTGTTGTAGGCCATGATCGGCAGGCCCACCTCGTCGACGCGCGCGTAGTGCTCGACGACCTCGTCGTCGCTCGCCCGGTAGATCGTGGGCGGCAGGAGGAGCACGCCGTCGGCGCCGTCCTCGGCCGCGATCTCGGCCCACTTCCTCGCCTGGTGCCAGCCGACGCCGTGCACGCCCGCGACGACGATCCCGCGGTCGCCGACGGTCTCGACCGCGACCTGCACGACCTTCCTGCGCTCCTCGTCGGTGAGCGAGGAGTACTCGCCGAGGGATCCGTTCGGGCCGACGCCGCGGCAGCCGTTCGACATCAGCCAGTCGCAGTGCCGGGCGTAGGCGTCGTAGTCGACGGCGAGGCCGGCGGGCGCCGACGCGTCCTCGCGGAACGGCAGCGTGGTGGCGACGACGACGCCTCCGAGGTCCAGGGCGGGTGCGGTCATGGCGTGTCCTTCCGGTCGGTGGTGCGGGGAGGTGCGGGGGTGGTCGGGGGTGCGTGCTCGCGCGGAGAGCCGTCGGCGGGCGGCGGGTCGTCGACGCCGGGCGCCGCTGCGGCGAGGGACGGGGGTCCGGCGTCGCGGCGCTCGTAGGCGGCGGCGAGCTCGCCGAGGCGGACGGGCGAGGCGATGGGGCGGCGGTCGGATCCGGGGCCGGACGCGGCCGGGGATCCGCACGCGGGCGCCTCCCCCGCGAGCAGCTCCTCGACGGTCCGCCCGCAGACGCGCCCCTGGCAGATGCCGAGGCCGGCGCGCGTGGCGAGCTTCATCGAGCGGAGGTCGGTGGATCCGGCGGCGCGGGCGGTCGCGCGGATCCGGCCGACCGGCACCTCCTCGCAGCGGCAGGCGAGCGTGTCGTCGCGGAGCCAGCCGGTCCAGCCGGGGCGGATCCCGTGCGCGGCCTCGATGCGGCCGGCCACGTCGTGCGCGATGGCCCGGCGGCGGACGGCGGGGGCGACGGCGGCATCCGACGGGGATCCGCCCGCGGCGCAGTGCCCGGCCACCTCGCCCTCCGCGAGCGCCTGGTCCACTCCCCCGATGCCCGTGATCTCGCCGGCGGCGTAGACGCCCGCGGGCCCGGCGCCCTGCGACGCGTCGACCTCGACGAAGCGGTCGGGCCCGATGCGGCAGCCCGCGGCGATCGGCAGCTCGAGCCGGGGCGTGAAGCCGTGGCCGACGCACACGGCGTCCACCTCGATCCGCCGCTCGGTGCCCGGGATCGGCGCCCACGACGCGTCGAGGCGCTGCACGGTGACGGCCTCGACGCGGTCGGTCCCGTGAGCCGCGACGACCGCGCTGCCCGTGGCGTAGCCGATGCGCTCGCGCGCCAGCACGGACACGTAGCCCGCGAGCTCCGCGGCCTTGTGCGGCGCGCGGGCGAGGCCGAGCGGATCCCGCAGCCAGCCGCGCGCGAGCCCGGGTACGCGCGCGGCCTCGTGGATCCCGACCACGCGCGCCCCCGCCTGCACGAGCGACACGGCGACCGGCAGGAGGAAGGGGCCGGCGCCCGCCACGATCACGCGGTCGCCTACGCGCACCCGCTCGCCCTTCGCGAGGGCCTGCGCGGCGCCCGCGGTGAAGACGCCCGGGAGGTCCCAGCCGGGGAACGGCAGCGTGCGGTCGTGCGCGCCGGTCGCGAGCACGAGCGCGTCCGGGCGGAGGGCCAGCGGCTCGCGGCGGGATCCGTCGACCTGGCCGACGAGCACGTGGACGACGGCGGCGGGCGGCTCGGCGGCGCCCCCGGCGGCGGCATCGGTCGCGTCCGCCGCGGGCCGCTCGATCGCCCAG
>NZ_QWGT01000270.1 GCF_003576405.1 Clavibacter lycopersici | reverse complement strand
CGACGCACCCGCCGAGGGAACGCCGGGTCAGGCGCTCTTGCGTGCGGACGCCTTGGGCGCCACGGCGGCGACGGGGGCCGGCGCGGCGTCGGTCGCGGCAGCGGCGTCAGCAGTGGCGTTCGGGTCCTTGACCAGGCCCAGCTTCACCTTGATCTTCTGCTCGATCTCTGCCGCGATCTCCGGGTTGTTGAGGAGGTGCTTGCGCGAGTTCTCCTTGCCCTGGCCCAGCTGGTCGCCGTCGTACGTGTACCAGGCGCCCGACTTGCGGACGATCTCGTGCTCGACGCCGAAGTCGATGAGGCTGCCCTCGCGGGAGATGCCGGTGCCGTAGAGGATGTCGAACTCCGCCTGCTTGAAGGGCGGCGCCATCTTGTTCTTGACGACCTTGACGCGGGTGCGGTTGCCGACCGCGTCGGTGCCGTCCTTCAGGGTCTCGATGCGGCGGATGTCGAGGCGGACGGAGGCGTAGAACTTGAGCGCCTTGCCACCCGCGGTGGTCTCCGGGCTGCCGAAGAACACGCCGATCTTCTCGCGCAGCTGGTTGATGAAGATCATGGTGGTCTGCGTCTGGCTGAGCCCGCCGGTGAGCTTGCGGAGCGCCTGCGACATGAGGCGCGCCTGGAGGCCGACATGGGAGTCGCCCATCTCGCCCTCGATCTCCGCCCGCGGCACCAGCGCCGCGACGGAGTCGATGACGACGAGGTCGATGGAGCCGGAGCGCACGAGCATGTCGGCGATCTCGAGGGCCTGCTCACCCGTGTCGGGCTGGGAGACGAGGAGCGCGTCGATGTCGACGCCCAGCTTCTTCGCGTACTCGGGGTCGAGCGCGTGCTCCGCGTCGATGAAGGCGGCGATGCCGCCTGCGCGCTGGGCGTTGGCGATGGCGTGCAGCGTCAGCGTGGTCTTTCCCGAGGACTCCGGGCCGTAGATCTCGACGATGCGGCCGCGCGGGAGCCCGCCGATGCCGAGGGCCACGTCCAACGCGACGGAGCCGGTGGGGATGACGGCGACGGGCGCGCGCTCGTCACTGCCCAGGCGCATGACCGAGCCCTTGCCGAACTGACGGTCGATCTGGGCGAGCGCGGTCTCGAGCGACTTCTCGCGGTCTGCGGTTGATGCCATGGGGTGCTCCTCGTGTCGAAGGTGGGGTGCCTGCAGGCTGTCGTTCGGTTGCCGCTGGCAGCGGGAACCGGTGTCGACAAGGCGACGGGGGATGTCCGCGAGGTGCACGTTATGCGGCGCCGCCGACATCGCTGCCGGAGGGGCCGGACCTGTGCAGTCCGCGCTTTGAATCGCTCCTGTGGGGAGACTACGCGCGTTCGAAGGGATATTCGAACGACGCGCCGCGAATCGCCGCCGGATCCGGCGCGCGTCACGGGAGGAGCGGCGTCAGGCGCGCGGCTCGGGAACCCCGGCGCCGTTCCAGCGCGAGCGCGGGACGTCCTGCGCGCGGCACAGGGCGAGCCACACCTCGCGGGCCGGCGTCCCGTCCTTCAGCGCCTGCGCGGACGTGCGCCCGCCGAGCTCGCCGAGCACGAGGTCCGCGACGAGCACCGGCCCGTAGCCGGCGCCGAACTCGTCGGAGACGGCCCGCTGGAACTCGCTCAGTCGCATGCCGACCACGCTACCGGCTGCCGCCCGGACGACGACGCCCCGCCCGTCGCGATGACGGGCGGGGCGGGAGCCCGTGCGGAGGGGATCAGCGTGCGACGAGGTCGCTGTCGAAGCCGGCGACGAGGTCGTCAGGGATGGTGTCGGGGATGGGGTTGAGCCCCTCGATGACGGCCAGGCGGTCGCCCACCTCGCGCATGATGACGGAGATGGGGGTGTCGAGGGCCTCGGCGACTGAGGCGAGGATCTCGCTCGACGCCTCCTTCTGGCCCCGCTCGACCTCGCTGAGGTAGCCGAGCGCGACGCTGGCCTTACTGGCGACCTGGCGGAGCGTGCGCCCCTTCTGCAGGCGGAAGTCCCGAAGGACGTCGCCGATCTCCTGACGGACTAGAACCACGGGTGCCTCCTCGTTGCGCCTGGTGCCTGATCGAACCGGAGGTCCGGGGCTGATGGGTGAGCATCTGGCCGAGGACTCAGGCTAAGCAGGGGCACTGGGCGTTGCTTGTGAACGTGATTACGACAACGCGGGAGCCGCATCAGATGTTCCCGGCGGGATCCAGGGCCTCGACGAGGGCCACGAGTGCCTCGTGCACGACCCCGGCGCGGACGGCCTGGCGGTCCCCGTCGAGGTGCAGGGCGATGGCGCGCGAGTCGCCGTCGATGGACAGGCCGACGAACGCGGTGCCCGGTCGCTGGCCGTCCTGGGGATCCGGGCCCGCGGCGCCCGTCGTGGAGACGCCGACGTCGGCGGGGCGCCCGTCGATGGCGCAGACCTGCCGCACGCCGCGCGCCATCTGCCGCGCGACGTCCGGGTGGACCGCGCCGTGCACCGCGAGGATCGACGACTCGACGCCGAGGATCGTGCGCTTGAGCGCCGTGTCGTAGGAGACGATGCCGCCCAGCAGCGCGCGGGATGCGCCGGGGACGCCCACCAGGGCCGCTGTCAGCAGGCCGCCGGTGAGCGACTCGGCCACGGCGATGCGGCGGCCGCTCGCGACGAGGGCGGTGATGACCCGCTCCGCGAGCTCCTCGTCGGTGACGGCGTCCTGCGCGCTCACGACGCACGCTCCGCCCGCAGCGCCTGGCGCATGTAGTCGAGGCCGGAGAGCACCGTCAGGACGAACGCAATCGACATCAGCACGGTGTTGACGACGTGCATGCCGTCCCCCACCACGTCCCACAGCGGGAGCAGCGCCACGCTGATCGCGACGGCCTGCGCCACCGTCTTCAGCTTGCCGCCGCGGGACGCCGCGACGACGCGGTCGCGGAGCACGGCGAAGCGGTACGCGGTGATGCCGAGCTCGCGCACCAGGATGACGATCGTGACCCACCAGGGGAGCTCGCCGAGCACGGAGAGCATCACGAGCGCGGCGCCCGTGAGGACCTTGTCGGCGATGGGGTCGAGGATCTTGCCGAGGTCGGTGACGAGGTCCCGGCTGCGCGCGATGTGCCCGTCGACGCCGTCGGTCGCGATGGCGACGACGAACAGGGCCGCCGCCGCGTAACGGAGCCCGCCGTCCGCGCCGTCGTCGGCCGCGAGCAGGACGACGAAGACGGGGGCCAGCAGGATCCGCACGATCGTGAGGACGTTGGCGACGTTCCAGGGGCTCGCCGGGGAGTCGCCCGCGCGCCAGACGCGCGGGGCCCCGGTGCCGGTCGCGCCCGACGGGCTGCGGTCCGCCACGGGTCAGTCCCTCCCCGTGAGGCCCCAGGCGTCGTCGTCGCCCTCGGCCTCCACCTGCTCGTAGGCGTCCAGGTCCTTGTGCAGGGGATCTGACGGGTAGCGGTCCGCGTCGTCCGCATCGGCGACGGGTGCCGCCGCGGGGGCCGCAGCGGCCGGCGCCGGAGCC
>NZ_QWGT01000269.1 GCF_003576405.1 Clavibacter lycopersici | reverse complement strand
TGCCGGCGCCGAGGCGGGCCGGGTGGCGCAGGACGCACCCGCCGCGCTGCGGATCCGGCCGGACCACCCGCTCTCGCTCCGCGGGCTGGTCGGCGCGCTCCGGCGCGAGCTCGCGGTCGTCCACCGCGACGCCGTGCTGCTCAACGACGGCCGGGTCGTCTCCGGCGACCGCACGGCCCGTCGGCCCGCCGACGCCACGCGCGAGCGCGGCCTCGCCGCGGCCTCCGCCCTCGCGCGCCTCGCGGCCGAGGGCGTGACGGGCGCGGATCCGGCCGAGTGGTACGGCCTGCGCGAGCCCTCCACCACGGAGCCCGTCGTCGACCTCACCGCCCCCGAGGCGCGCGTGCCCGTGTCCCCGTCGCGCCTGGAGGCCTTCGAGCGATCGCCGCTGAACTGGTTCATCGACCAGGCGTCCGGCGGATCCACGAGCACGGCCATGGGCATCGGCACCATCGTGCACGCGGTCATGGAGGACGCGAGCCTCGATCCCGACGCCGACCTCCGCCCTGCCGCCCTCGAGGAGCGCCTCGACGAGCGCTGGGGCGAGCTGCCCTTCGAGTCGCCCTGGGTGGGCGAGCGCGAGCGACGGCAGGCGGGGGAGCTCATCGCGGGCGTCAGCGGGTACCTCCGCGACTTCGAGGCCCAGGGCGGGCGCATGCTCGCGGCCGAGGGCGGCTTCGAGCTCGAGGTGGGCGTCGCGCGCCTCCGCGGGAAGATCGACCGCATCGAGCTGACGGCCGAGGGCCGGGTGGTCATCGTCGACCTCAAGACCGGGCGCCACTTCCCGACCCGCGCGGAGATCCCGGCGCACGCGCAGCTCGGCTCGTACCAGCTGGCCTACGTCGAGGGCTCGCTCGAGCAGGTGCCCGCGGGCACGCCGTCCGGCGGCGCGAAGCTGCTCTACGTCTCGGGCGGCACGCGCGGACTGCCCTACCGCGAGCTGCCGCAGGAGCCGCTGACCCGCGAGGAGCTCGACGGGTTCCGCGCGCGCATCGCCGAGGCCGCGGAGGGCATGGCGGGCGCGACCTTCGAGGGCACTCCGGATCTGGGGGAGCGGGATCCGGGATCGGCCAGGCGCTACCGCATCCACCTCGTGCGGGCGGTGTCGGCGTGAGCGGCGCGGGTACGACCGGCGGGGCGCAGGGCGGCATGGTCAGCGCCCGCCGCATCGCCGAGACGCTCGGCCTGCCGAGCCCCACCGAGCAGCAGCGGCGCGTCATCGAGTCGCCGCTCGAGCCCGGGCTGGTCGTCGCGGGTGCGGGCAGCGGCAAGACGGAGACCATGGCGAGCCGCGTCGTCTGGCTCCTCGCCAACGGGCACGTCGGGGTCGAGGAGATCCTCGGGCTCACGTTCACGCGCAAGGCCGCCGGCGAGCTCGGGGTGCGGATCCGCGCGCGCATCGAGCAGCTGCAGCAGGCGGGCCTCGCGGCCGCGCCCGCCGACGCGTTCGCGACGCCCACCGTGCAGACCTACAACGCGTTCGCGAACGGCATCTTCCGCGACAGCGCGACCCTCATCGGGCGTGAGGCGGAGTCGGTCGTGCTCACCGAGGCGTCCGCGTGGCAGCTCGCGCGGCGGCTCGTGGTGGAGAGCACCGACCCGCGGCTGCTCGAGCTCGGGCGCGGGGTGGATCCCATCACGCAGGCGGTCATCTCCCTCAGCAGGGCGATGAGCGAGAACGTCGCCGACCCGGCCGAGGTCGTGCGCCTCGCGGGCTCGTTCGTCGGCCTCGGGGAGCTGCCGTTCGGATCCGCCCGCATCCGGAAGGCGCCGGCCGCCGACGCGGTCGCCGCCGTGGGCGCGCTGCCGCCGCTCGTCGACCTCGCCGTGCGGTTCCAGGAGGAGAAGACCCGGCGCGGGCTCGTGGAGTACAGCGACCAGGTCGCCTTCGCGCTCGCCATCTGCGAGCGCGTGCCGCAGGTCGTCGCGGAGCACCGGAAGCGCTTCCGCGTGGTGCTGCTCGACGAGTACCAGGACACATCCGTCGTGCAGACCCGGCTCCTCGCCACGCTGTTCGGCGGCACGCCCGTCATGGCCGTGGGGGATCCGCACCAGTCCATCTACGGCTGGCGCGGCGCGAGCGCGGCGAACCTCGCGCGCTTCGGCGCCGACTTCGCGCCCGCGGGCGCGAGCGCCGCCGACGTCCCCGTCTACGCGCTGTCCACCAGCTGGCGCAACCCGGCGTCCGTGCTCGGTGCCGCGAACCGCATAGTGGAGCCGCTCACCGCCGCGTCGCGCATCCCGGTCGCGCGCCTCGAGCCCCGGCCCGACGCGGGCGACGGGCGGCTCGACGTGGCCTACGAGGAGACCATCGCCGACGAGGCCGCCGCGACCGCCGCGTGGTTCGCCGAGCGGCTGCGGCAGACCGGATCCGACGGGCGCCCCCGCTCGGCCGCCATGCTGTGCCGCTCGCTGAAGACCATCGAGCCGTTCACCACGGCGCTCGCCGATCGCGGCGTGCCGTTCCGCGTGCTCGGGCTCGGCGGCCTGCTCGACCAGCCCGCCGTGGTGGATCTCGTGTGCGTCCTCCGCGTGCTGCACGACCCCACCGCGGGCAGCGAGCTCGTGCGCCTGCTCACGGGCGCGCGCTGGCGCATCGGCACGAAGGACGTGCACGCGCTGTCCCGCGTCGCCTCCTGGCTCATGTCGCGGGATCACGCGCAGAAGCCGCTCGCCGACGAGGTGCGCGACGGCCTCCGGGCCTCGGTCGTGCCGGACGAGGTGGGCTCCGTCGTCGACGCGCTCGACTTCGTGGTCGGCGCCCGCGACGGCCACACGGCGCTCGCGGCGTTCAGCGAGGAGGGCCTCGCGCGCCTCCGCGCCGCCGGCCGGCAGCTCCAGGTGCTGCGGTCGCGTGTCGGGCTCGACCTGGTGGACCTCGTGACGGTCGTCCAGCAGGAGCTGCTCCTCGACATCGAGGTCGCCGCCAACGAGACGGATCCGCTCGGACGCGCGAGCCTGGAGGCCTTCACCGAGCAGGTGGCCGGCTACCTCCAGGGCGACTCCGCGGGCACGCTCGGCCCGTTCCTCGCCTGGCTCGCGGAGGCGGAGCGGCGCGACAACCTCGCGCCGCGCACCGAGGAGCCGGAGCCCGGCACGGTGCAGATCCTCACCATCCACGGATCCAAGGGCCTCGAGTGGGACGTCGTCGCCGTGCCGCGCATGGTCGACGGCGAGCTGCCGGGCACGCTGCGCGAGAAGCGGGGCTGGGTCGCGTTCGGCGCACTGCCGTTCGAGTTCCGCGGCGACTCCGCCGAGCTGCCGTCGCTCGCGTGGCGCGGCGTGGAGACGCAGAAGGAGTTCGCCGAGGCGATGGAGGCGTTCGGCGAGGAGCTCGAGGAGCGCAACGCCGCCGAGCAGCGGCGCCTCGCGTACGTCGCCGTCACGCGCACCCGATCCGACCTGCTCCTCACGGGATCCTTCTGGTCCACGCAGCAGAAGCCGCGGGGTCCGGGCGCGTTCCTCCGCGAG